>NZ_FONF01000042.1:0-12343 GCF_900112835.1 Marinobacter sp. DSM 26671
TTGGTAAAAAGTTTGCCGGCGTGTATGACATCAGCCTCCGCGGTTCTTACGGTTTCATGGGAGACTTCTACGGAGATGACCCGGAGGATACCTATAAGGTCGTAGCTATGGTCAATATCAGTTACTGATCAACGTGTAATTTCATGATCTGATACAACGGCCGGGCCTTAGTCCGGCCGTTTGTCATTGAGCCGAACATGCGGAAGGTCGGCAATGATTTTGACGAAATCCTCCAAATGAGGACACTAGCTGACCCACGCAAAGGGGCCAGCCTTTTCTACTGGGCATTATCGTACTAAAACCACCACCGGACGCCCGCCACGAAGCTGGAGGACTCGACGTCTTCCCCCTCGCGCTCACGAAGGTCCTCTGTGTTGCCCAGAAAGCGGGTGTAAGAAACACCCACGTAGGGCGCAAACTCCCTCGAAAAGTGGTATCTCAGACGGAGCCCCAGGCCCACATTATTGATGCCACTACCGACGCCCCACTCCTCAACATCGCTGAAGGCAACGAGCGTTTCGCCGCGGCCCTGCAAAATGAGCCTTTGGGTCAGCAGCCAGTCGTACTCGGCTTCAAGATCGTATGACACGTCACCGTCGTCGGTGACTCGGAGATTTGTGTCTACCTCAAACCAGTAGGGGGCAAGTCCCTGCAATCCAACAATGGCCGAATAGCGCTCCTTATTAGGGCTGGGGCCAAACGTTGTCTGGGCACCCAATCCTGTCTGTATATCCCAGAAGCGATCGAAGCGATAGCTGTACTGCACATCAAAATTTTCGATGTCGCCGCTGTCGCTGGATAGATCAGTCTCACCTTCCGTTTCGACCCAGAGCCGATTGCGATCTTTACCAATCCAGGCCTGGGCGTCCCACAGGGCCAATTCGTTGTCGCCGTCACGCTGGTATTCCATCCGGTCAAACAGAACCTGGCCAAACACCTGGTTGTCGTGTATCGGCAGCGTCCAGTCCGGTTCGGCCTGAGAGGATTCGAACCTCTGACCTCTGCCTCCGGAGGGCGCCGATTGGGGTCGGTTTGGAGTGAGGTCGGTGGGTCTAAATCGTTGTTCGTCAGTAACTTGCAGGCTGGACGGAAGTTCAAAAAAGTTCTGTTAACACCGCTAGTTACACGTTTTATCCCAAGTTTGGGCACGCATTTGTCAGGTTGGAGATGGCTCTACCTGGACAGAATGACCACTGCCCCAGCTGCTTAATTTCTAGCTTTACAGTTTACTATGCGAACTTCAAGCTCAGAAAAAATGTCTGGTTTTAACTGTCCGAAATTGGACAGTTGTCGAGCGGGATAGTCCGAGAGTCCGCCTGTAGAAAGCTATATTTTGCGAGAGAGTATCACCCATCGGCACTCGTTAACAGTCAAGGGTTGGCCGCATCAGAGGTTATCAAGAGTAACGGGCGGGATTCGGCAACCACAGCTGACACTCGGGGCGATTAGTGTAGAGTTCAGACTACCAATAGCTAAAGAGCCAGTATCTGTCAGGTCGATTGACTACAGCTGAACTTTTCCAAGTAATCGGGTGTTCTTATCTCGTCCGGCGGCACGTTAATCCGGAAGAGCTGACTGCGTCGATGGGAGGGAGCTAGAAAAGCGAGGGAAAGCGACTTAGTCTGCACATCTGATTGAGTGGCCGTTGTAACGGTATGACTCGACATAGGCCATGCTTGTTAACTCTTGTATCAACCGGAGAGACTGGATTTGAGTTGTCGCTGCGGATGTGCCCTCCTGCTGTTTTTCGTCATTAGTGTTTTCCCAACCAGCCTGAAGGCTGAAGTCGTGAACCTGTCCTGGGATAACGACCTGCTTACCGGAACCGATCGCGGCTATACAAACGGGGTACGCTTTTCGTATCTGACAGACACCGCTGACGAGAACGATGGAAAGTCGGCAAGATTTGCCCGGATTCTGCGTGATGAGCTGCGCTTTCTGCCAGGTATTGGAACTGCTGATTCAAAGCAGGCGGTAAGCCTGAGTTTGCGGCAATTCATGGTTACGCCTGAAGATATTACGGTTGAAGATCCGCAGTTCGACGACATTCCCTATGCCGGCCACCTGTCGCTCAGCGGCACACTATGGAGCTGGAACGCCGATACGATTACCGGCTTTGGTGCTCACATTGGTGTTATTGGGCCCGAAAGCGGTGCCGAGTCGGTTCAGAAATGGGTGCACAAAGCCACGGGAAGCGACAAGCCGCAAGGGTGGGGGAATCAGCTTGGAACCGATGTGGTGGGTGGCATACAGGCTGCGCATGGCCGAAAACTCCTGCAACTCGGGCAGGGCGGCAACATTGAATAGCGTTTGTCTGTGATCGGATCCGGACTACGCTGGTACATCCTCAACCATCGCTTTGCCGGGCTCGTTCAAGGATTCAGGCAGTAGCTGGTCAGTATATGTGGGGCTGGGTGTGGAGTATGTAGGCTATTCCTACATCGACGACAATGCCGGGGCTTATCGTTTCGACGAAGGGCCGCTGATTGGTCGGCTTGGTCTGGGCGCTATCTGGCAGTGGGATCACCTGCTGGCCGCGGTCACATTGCGTGCCTCGACCAGCGAAGACGAGCGCCATAAAGACAACTTCAGCTTTGGAACACTGTCAGTTTCTTGGGCAATATAGAAAGGTCGGTTTTGACCGTTGCTTACGGGATGTGGTGGCGCTTGTTCCCGCTGTTAAACAAAAGCGGACATTCGCGACTCTCCACTGCGAGCCGGTTTTTGATCCAGTCTTGAAGAACGATGAACCGCTTCAATGGTTCGGCAATGCAAAACCATTAACGAAAAGGCAGCCCCATTTGTTCATGAAAGCTGTTCATACGCAGTATTTGAGTATGAATCCGTGAACCGTTCTCGTTAGTTTGGTTGTAGGAAGCTCAGCCAAGCCTTCCAAGAACTGGAAACGTCGACAACATCCATGACGCGAATAGAGTCATCTGACCGGTGAGCACCAACACGCCCATGACAACGAGTACCAGGCCTGCAAACACTCTCAGCAGTCGACTCCAGCGACTGAACCAGCGCACTCGTCGGCGAAAGTGCTCAATGAATAGGGCAGTTCCCAGGAAGGGAAGAGCCAGCCCTAACGAATAGGCAGCAAGATACAACATACCTGCCTCGGCGTTGGCATGGGTGGAGCTGAGCGCCAATATAGCCCCGAGTATGGGACCTATACAGGGTGTCCAGCCGATGGCAAATGCTATCCCCAGAAGAAAGGCGGCAGTGGGACGTCCGCCTTCTAGTGACTGTCCAATGCGCCATTCGCGCTGCAACGCCGGCATGCTCCACCAACCCAGCATAAACAGACCCATTAGAATGATGAGCACGCCGGCCACCAGGTTGGCCTCTTCACGATAGGCCATCAACCATTGCCCTAAAGCACTTGCGCTTGCTCCCAGGGCAATAAAGATCAGACTGAACCCCATCACAAAACACAGGCTCAGCCAAAGGGCCTTCAACCGATTCGAAGCCTCGGTCAGGGCACCTCCAGTCACGACCGACAGGTAGCCGGGAACCAGAGGTAGCGTGCAGGGTGAAAAAAACGATATGAGACCACCGGCAAACGCGGCGGCAATTCCCCAAGTTGCAAGATCAGGCATTTAGCCCTCCAAGTTCGGTGAGTCTGTCAAATTGCCCAGAAATCGAATTTGATGCCTTCCCTGGACCTGCCGTTATTGATAATGGCCCGTGCCCGCCATAGCATTTTGCCTGTACCGCACTCCGGCAGGGTAAAGGTTCCCTGGTAGACGCCCTGGGCATTCGGTACCAGCTGGGTGCGGACCACGCCCATGTACATTTCAAGCCCTTCAAAATCGACGATTAGGGAGTCTGCTGTCATGTTAGCGAGATGCACACGAATGGGAATTTCTGTCATAGATTCGATGGCTTCATTACCTAAACCGACTGTGATGGCTTGATTGTCCTTTCGCCCGATACACTGACCCTTGAAAGGTGCGCATCCCTCGGTGGCGTAAAAAGTGACACCGGCATCCAGATCTGGCTTCAGGTACTGCGGCAGCACGAAAATTGCAGCGACCATCAGACTGAAACCGGCGATACCGAATAACCATGACCATTTCTTGAAGTGCTGATTCAACGACATTTTCGAGTTACCCGAGATCTAGCGTGAGTGTTGTCTGGTGTCCGTGAGAAATCAGGAAGGACCCTCAGCCTAATTAACGTCCTGACTTTCGCTCCGTTGATAACGGCGCTGGTCTTCCGTCCATAGCGTTTTCAGGTACTCGATCACCAACTGAATTTCCTGGTCGGTGAGGATGTCCTTGAACGCCGGCATCGTCAGCCTATCCGTTTTATTGAAGGGATGTCGCCAGCCCTCGGCAATCATCCTGAACAACATGGCATCGCTGTGGCGCCAGGTGTGGCCTGTCTCATCGTGCGGTGGCGGGGGCATTTCGCCTTTCTCATCCGGTTTGGTCCAGTCGGCAGCACCCTCGCCCTGCCATCCGTGGCAGGCGGCGCAGTATTGCTCGTAAATCTGGCGACCCTCGGCCACCTCGGTCGGCCCACTGTCACTGTTTGGTGGCGCGCCCCCCGCCACCACAAGGGCCGGGGCAACGAGCAAGACCAGCGGGAAAGACCACTTATTCATGAACAGGTACCCATTCGCCAGAGGCGTTCTGCGAAAGCAGATCTCCATCCTCTGTGCCCACCACGAGTCCTTCCTTGAGTGAGAATGTCAGAGCGGTGACTGGCTCGGGTATCTTAAGGCCAGCCCAGGTTTCGCCACCGTCCGAACTGTGGTGAAGTTGCCCCTCGATCACGGCGTAGACGTTCTCCGGGGCAGAAGGATCGTAATCAATAGCAGTCACAGTCCCTCGTAATTCGCCGGCATCGCCCCAGAAGCAGAAACAGTCCATGGAGCGGGCAACGCCGCGGGTGGTGCCAGCGAACAGCCAGCCACTTTCCATACTGCCCGGCATATCCGAGTGCAGGAATGCCTGCACCGGCTCCCGGGGGCCACTGTCTACCTTCACCCATTCGGCACCGCCGTCCCTGGATCGGAACATGCCACCGTCACCGAGATAGACGTAAAGCGTTTCGGCTTGGGTGGCGTGGGCGGCAATCGCCGTGATTCCGAGATCCGGCAGGGTGTCATTGAGGGATTGCCAGCGCTTGCTGGCGTTGTCATAGCGCCAGATACCAAGGCCAGGCCCTGCCAGGTACAGACTTTCGTCCGCGCCCTTTGCCATGGACCGAGGGGGAGCGCCGGAATCGGACGGTGGCAGCGGGATCTCGGTAGTGCTCTGGCCTTCCACGGCAAGCAGGCCGCTATTCCGAAGCACCAGTAGGGCGCCGGAGGCGTCAGTCGTCAGCGCCTTCACTGCTTGGCCATCAGTCGCAGACTGGGCTTGAACCAGGCCCGGCATGACGGCAATCAACGCGAACAGGAAAAGCCTGGAAACGCCAGAATTCAGGCGGTAAACCTTCGCTTTCATGGGGCTGACCTCAGTAATCCTTGTGTTCACGGAAAACACCCTGCTTGCCATTGGCGTTAAAAGCGATGACCTGATAATCGTCCTTCCGGCCGGTTTCCATGCCGGGGGTGCCATGGGGCATGCCCGGCACTGATAGCCCAATCGTATTGAACTGCGGGTCCTCAAGGTAGGCGACGATGTCATTGGCCGGCACATGGCCCTCAATCACCAGGTTTCCGATCAGCGCAGTGTGGCAGGACGCCATATCTCGGGGTACGTCGTACTTTTGCTTGATTTCATTAAGGTTGTTGGTTTCAACGATGCGGGTCTCAAAGCCATTGGCCGCGAGGTGCTCGGCCCAGTCCTGGCAGCAACCGCAATTGGGGCTTTTGTAAATGGTGATGGCCTGACCTGTCTTTCCACTCTCGGCTTGCGCAACCGATGACTGGTCAGATTCGTTGGTCTGGATGGCCAAGGTGGTGCCAGCGCCGATAACGACAGCGGCTATACCCGTATAAAGGGCGAGTTTCATGGTCTTCATGGAAAATCCTCGGTTGGAATCGCTTACATGTAGTGCAGGGCGCGGGGATGCACATGCGTCCCCGGCCCATAGCTTCAGTTCATGAGGGTGTCCAAATGGTTATTTGGTGCCGGTGTCTTTGTCTTTCATGCCATCGCCACCATGAGCCTGCATCATCTTCATGCACGCTTCGGTCATGGCTTTGCGGTCTTCTGGGGACATATCGGACATCATCCCCATCATGCCGCCCATACCCTCCATGCCTTGCGAGGACATCATGCCATTTTGCTCGGAATGTCCGGCCATCATGCCGGCTCCTTCGCCGTGGGCAACGGCAGAGAAGAGGGCAACACTGCCTGCCAGAACGGCGGCGGTTACGGTGAGGTTGATTTTTGAATTACGCATTTGATTTACTCCAGTTAAAGTCTCGTTACGGATGGACGGAAGTACGAGACTTTGTTGTAAGAATTAACGTTAAAGAGCTTGCCTCCTAGAGGCAAAAATCCGGGTTAAAACTCAGGAGTGGTGTTCTGGAGGGGGCGTAATAGAAGCCAGGAACGGATCCTGGTAGAAGGTTGATCGTGCGGTCAATACCGGGTGGGAGCCCGTATCGGTAAAACCGATGGAATCCCCCGGTAACAGGGCAACGCTGACGCTGACCCCGCATTTGATCAGCCCACTGGCGCTCGGGCAGGCCATGTCAGGGGCTGAGGCACAATCCGCTTCAGTGTCTGTTGAGGAGCCGGCGCTCTCAGCCTGAGCCATCATCATGGAACCACAATCCGGCATCGCAGTGTCCGCGTCGCTGTCCGCTATTTTGGACATAGCCAATGCCGGTCCGCTTATCACCAGAAGCAGTGATAGCAGCGCGGAAATAAATTGGCGGGTTGTTGCGGTCATCCTGATTCCAAGCACCAAGCTGTAAAGGTTCAACGCTGTGACACACAGCTCGACTTTCAGTTCACCAAATCCTAGCAGTTTTTATTTCAATGACACAACGCCATCGATATCCAAAGGCTCAAGGTGAATTCACTTTGACCATTCTGACAAAAGTCTTGACCTTAAACCGTGCTTCAACGTTATTTTCTCAAAAATGCTCAACTGCAACTGTTTACCGCATAAGCGGTGAAAATGAGCAACCAACAACCACGGTAAAAATGAGGGACGATAATGAGAGGAGGACCGGTGGGTTTGCTGACAGGGCCACGGCGTTGGTGGTTGTTTGGCGCCTTCGGGGTCATCGCGGGACTCACCTTTGGCTGGGAACAGCTGGTGATATTCGGGCTCGGTGACAACGGTTGAGCAGACCAAGGAGACTGGTAGCGCTTAGCTTTGCACCTGAAAATAGCGCATCATCCCTGCATCCTCATGTTCCATGTTATGACAGTGGTAGATGTAAAGGCCGTCAAAGCGCTCGAATTTCATCGCCACCTGAACCGTTTCACGAGGCATAACCAGAACCGTGTCGTGCCAGCCACTGTCTACCAGGCCCTGCTGTAGACTGTCCGAGTTGCCGCCTCGTCGCCCTACAACGTTGAATTGCAAGCCATGAATATGCATCGGGTGAGGCATCGGTGTGCTGTTGTGGAATTCCCAGATTTCCGTGTCACCAAGGCGGACTTTTTCGTCATCAGCAACATTCGTTCCGTCAAACCGCCGGCCATTCATGGCAAATCCCCGCATCATCACCGGGCTTAACTCGAACGACCGGATTCGCGTATTGCTGTTTACCGGTATTTTTTGCCGCTGCACACCTAGCTGTGCCGGTAAAGGTTCGCTGGCCTTTAATGACTTGGACACCTCCAGCCTGGCCAAGGGGAATCGGCTGCCAAGGGGCAGGGCGTTGCTGCCCATCATGCCCATTCCGTCCATCATACCTCCGCTCATCATGCCTGCCCGGAAACGGTCACTGATAAGCTCCAGCGTATCACCCGGCTGGAACTCGGAAAGATCGACCCATATATCAAGCCGCTGAGCCGGAGCCAGCACGGCGTAAGGCCTGTCTTCCGGTTCCTGAAGAAGGCCGCCGTCTGCACCGATAACGGTGACAGGTCGCCCGTCGCTCCAGGCCAGTTTGTAGATGCGGGCGTTGGACCCATTGAGGACTCGAATTCTGTAGGGGCGGGTGGCAACCTTGCGGGTGGTTGGAGGCGCCCCGTTAGCCAGCACTCTATCCCCCAGAAAACCGTGCATACGGTCCATCATGGACCCCATGCCACGGCCCATGTAAACCAGTTCATTGTTACCAGCAAAGGTGCGGTCCTGAAGCACCAGCAGCAGCTCGTTATCGCCCGACGGCAATTTGAGGTCCGCTTCTTCCTCGTCTTCAACGATCAGGAGTCCGGCCAACCCTGCGTAACTTTGAAATCCTACGCGACCACCTTGCTTGCCGTGGGCATGAGAGTGGTACCAGAACAGTCCGGCCCGGTCCAATACCTCGAAGCCAACAGTCATTGTCTCGCCTGGGCGGATCGGTAGTCTTGGCTGTCCGTCTACGTCGGACGGCACGTGAAGTCCGTGCCAGTGGACGGTGGTGTCCTCTGGCAGCTCATTGTGAATATGGATTTTGACGGTTTGGCCGCGGCGTAGCCGGATCGTTGGGCCGAGGTAACTGTCCGGATTTTCGGAGACTGTGTTTTTTGGACCTTTCAGCAATTCCGCCCTGTAGCGCCACACTTCACTGGGGGCGCCCGGGCCCATCAGCGAATGCGAAAAGGGACGGGAAAAGTCCTAACATCAGCGTAACCAGCCTTTCAAAACCCTTCATTACAGTGTCTCCGTCTTTTCGCCCCACTTGACTCAAAACGGGGGACCTTGGGTCAGTTTGGTGTACCGCCACCGGTCTGACAAAGCATGAAAAAATGCCTTGACCTTAAAGTTCACTTTAAGGTTATGGTTGGCATCAGTCATTGATCACTTGTTTTGAGGTGCAAGAATGAAAACGTTCAATATTGGCGAACTCTCTGATAAAAGCGGCGTGGCCAGCCATGCCATTCGCTTTTACGAGCGGGAAAATCTCATGCCCGAGCCTGCCCGAAACCAATCGAATTATCGTCGTTACCCCGAGGATGCGATCGCCAGGCTGCAATTCATCATCCACGCCAAGCAATGGGGTTTCACCCTTGATGAGATTCGCGAACTCCTGATGCTTCAGGACGCCAATGGCGACCGTGCCGAGGCCAGGCAAATTGCAAAGAAGCAACTGGAAAAAATCCGGCATCAGATTCAGAGTCTGTCCCGCATCGAGGCCGTCCTGTCTGAAACACTGAAGGAATGCTCCGGTGAGGGGCCGATGGATGGCTGCCCGATTGTTGAAGCTATAGCCCAGCAAGGGTGAAGCTGGCAATCGCCTGCGGATGCATTGATTTAGAGGCACACAGTTATCTGTGCCGAGGAGCCAAACGGGTATGCAACGAATAGAGATTCGTGTTGATGGAATGTCTTGCGCTTCGTGCGTCGGACGGATTGAAAAGGCGCTCATGGGTCAGCGCGGCGTTGCGGAATCCCAGGTGAATCTGGCGACCGGAAAAGCCACCGTGAAATTTGACCAGCCGGCCACGCCGGCCACGCTAATCGACTTGATTAAGGAGGCGGGTTATCAGCCACGAGTACAGTCGGCTGAAATTCCGGTCATCGGAATGACCTGTGGCTCCTGCGTATCCCGGGTTGAGCGGGCATTGAACAAGCAACCCGGCATGGTCAAGGCCAGTGTCAATCTGACTACCCAGAAAGCGTTTGTGGAGTTCCTGTCTGACACCTTGTCAGTGCCGCGAATTCATCAGGCTATCCGCGACGCAGGGTATGAACCTCAGGAGCCGGACGCCAATAGCGAAACGGAAGAGCAGGACAGGGAGGGCATCGACCTCCGCCGGAAAGTGCTCTTCGCTGCGGCGCTGACTATCCCGATTGTTCTGATTGCCATGGGTAAAATGATCCCTGCTCTTGAGGCTCTATATGTCAGTGTCTTACCCCATCGGGGATGGATGGCAATTGAGTGGCTACTAACCACGCCGGTGTTGTTTTATGCCGGACTGAGGTTTTTCCGGTCCGGGTACACTGAATTGCGCCATGCCAATCCTGGCATGAACAGCCTGGTTATGATCGGCACCAGCGCTGCCTATTTCTACTCCGTCGCAGCACTGCTGGTTCCAGGATTCTTTCCCGCCGGTACCGCCGAAAGCTATTTCGAGGCAGCGGCAGTAATCGTGACGCTCATTCTGCTGGGACGCTACTTTGAGCACGTCGCCAAAGGCCGAACGTCGGAGGCAATCAAAAAACTTCTGCAATTGCAGGCCAAGACCGCCCGTGTCATTCGGGATGGGGAAGCCGTCGAAGTGCCCATCGAAGCCGTGGTACCTGGTGACCGTATCCAGGTGCGCCCGGGAGAGCGGGTTCCTGTTGATGGCGTGGTGGAGGAAGGCCAATCCTACGTGGACGAGTCCATGATCAGCGGCGAGCCCGTTCCCGTGGCCAAACAGAAAGACGCCGAGCTGGTGGGTGGAACCATTAATAAGAACGGTTCCCTGACGTTCCGGGCTACGAGGGTCGGTGCGGACACCGTTCTGGCACAGATCATCAGAATGGTGGAATCGGCCCAGGCTGATAAACCCCCGATTCAGGCGCTGGCCGACAAGATAGCGGGAATTTTCGTTCCCATTGTGATTGTGCTCGCGATTCTGACGTTCATCACCTGGTTCAGCTTCGGGCCCGAGCCGGCCCTGTCCTTTGCCTTCGTCACGACGGTCAGCGTACTGCTGATTGCTTGTCCCTGCGCGATGGGACTGGCTACGCCAACAGCCATTATGGTCGGAACCGGTAAGGGCGCCGAAATGGGCGTGCTGTTCCGCAAAGGCGCGGCCCTGGAGACACTGTCTCGGATGGACACCATCGTCCTCGATAAAACCGGCACCCTGACTCGGGGCCAGCCTGAGCTGACAGATTTCATCCTGGTGGAAGGCCGCGAGGATGAGGTCCTGGCCTGGGTTGCGGCTGTGGAGACCGAAAGTGAACATCCCATCGGGGAAGCCATCGTCAAGGGCGCAAGGGATCGGGGCCTCACGTTACCCGCGATCAGTGAATTCCAGGCGGAGCCGGGCTACGGCATCCAGGCACAGGTGGCCGGACGCCGGATCAATGTGGGCGCGGACCGTTATATGCGCCGCCTCGGTATCGACCTGGCCAGCGTCGCCGACGATGCGGTGTCACTTGCTGAAAAAGCCAAATCCCCGCTGTATGTTGCCGTCGACGGACGCCTCGCCGCGCTGATTGCCGTGGCCGATCCGCTCAAGAACGGCTCGGTGGAAGCGATTGCTGCGCTCAAGTCATCAGGGCTCAGCGTGGCCATGCTCACCGGTGACAACCGCGCCACCGCCGAGGCGATTGCGCGGCAAGCCGGTATCGAACGGGTGCTTGCGGAGGTATTGCCGGACCAGAAAGCGTCCGAAGTGAAGCGCCTGCAAGAGGAAGGTGCCCGGGTTGCTTTTGTGGGTGACGGTATCAATGACGCACCGGCCCTGGCGCAAGCCGATGTGGGTATCGCCATCGGCACCGGTACCGACATTGCCATCGAGGCCGGCGACGTGGTTCTGATGCGCGGCGACCTCCGGGGCATCGTGGATGCTGCAGCGCTCTCCCGGCGCACCCGCAAAACGATTCTTGGCAATTTTGTCTGGGCCTACGGATACAACCTGGCACTGATCCCCGTGGCCGCAGGTGTTCTGTTCCCGTTTACCGGTTATCTGCTCAACCCCATGCTGGCTGCGGGTGCCATGAGCCTTTCCAGTGTGTTTGTGGTGACCAATTCCCTCCGACTGGGCCGGTTCAAATCCGATAGCGGAAGCTCCGTGGAGAGCAGTATCAGCGAAAGCGGAGCCGCACAGGCCAGTGTCTCGTAAGAGGCCTGGCACACACAGAATCAGGAGATTGACATGATGACGAATGAGGCATGCATGTTTGGAATGGCGGGAAGGGGGTTGATATCCCTTTTGCTCATCGTCGCCTTGGTACTTGGCGTCGCAGCCCTCGGCAAGTACCTGTTTTCGAAAAACAGGGACGATTCTGGACGCGCGAGTAAGAACGCCAGAGGAGACTATGACTACCACCCTGAACCATGAATTTCATCGGGTACCCATGGCAGGCATGGGAGTTAGACCGAACGCAAAAGCAAAAGTAGTCGGGGTTCTGCTCTTGCTGGTTGCACTGGCTGCGATCTATTGGGTCATGCTGGAGACCGGAGCATTGACCACCGTGACCAACAAGGCGGCCTTGTCGGAATGGATTGACCAACTGGGGTATTGGGGGCCGGTGGGTATCATTGGCCTGATGATCACGGCCATTGTCCTGAGCCCGATCCCCAGCGCCCCGATCGCCATGGTTGCCGGTGCGG
>NZ_FONF01000009.1:0-184746 GCF_900112835.1 Marinobacter sp. DSM 26671
GTGCAGGCCGGTGATTGATACGCCGCCGGGCAGTGACACGGTCAGACCGGCTCCGGCATCCGGAACCGGTGCCACGCGGGTAAATCCGGATCGAGTTTGAACCGGCTTGCTGGGCTCCTCGCTGCCGGTCAGCTTCTGCCGCCAGTAGACAAACCGGTGGTAAACAAGGGACTCTTGTTTGCAGTAGGCCGCACCGGACAGGCCCGAGGCCTGCCAGTCCGCGATACGCTGCTGCCAGGTTTGTTTCCGTTCGATTTGCGTCATGCCGATTCCTCTTGATCTTGGAGAGGAATCCAGTTTGGGTAATCTCAGGGCCGGAGTGTAGGTGCTGATTTATTGGCGCTTACGGTCTTTCATCAGTTTGATCAAGTATCCCTTGTACATGTTCTGCCAAATCGGTATCGATCGGTGTCCCTTGCCCGCTATCTTCTTCCACTTTCATTCGGTCGGTCCGCCGTTTTGCAAGATACTCTTTCAACTCCTCCCACAAAGGGCCAAACATTGGGTTTGGTGGCGATACGGATGCAGAAACCCGATAAATGCCATCAAGTGATTGAAGTTTTCGCACAAAAGAACGAAGGTCAGCTATCGGGTCTACAGCGCATTCTGCAAGTATTTGATGATGAGAAGCATTGACCACTTGTGCCCATCTGTTCATGAAAGCTGAATGTTCGATTTGATTGGAAACATGGAGGAATGACAGTCCCTGGTATTCAGGCACATAGACAAAAGGGCTGGAGGCGATAGTCATGTTTGGTTCGCTCTGACGCACCTGCTTTCTTTGCTCGGGATCGACTACAGAGACCTCCCCTTTTGGGTCATATTTGACTAGTCGGCCGAAAAAGTATGTTGATCGGCCGTCTGTAAGCTCCTGAATATCAACAAACGTCCAAGCACTTCCATACCTTGAAACACTGTTTGGCGACCGAAGGGAAGCCTTTATATGGTCAGTGTCGAGCGCTCCAGTTTTCACAACACGCCCAAGGTAGTAAGTCCCTCTCTTCGCCATAACTTCCTCAGTTTTTATTCTTCGTATGTTTTGATTTCATCAATTTGTTAATTCTTGGCACACGTGCCCGTTTGGAACCGCGATGCGGCGGAAAAGCGGTCACTGTGCTGCCACTAATTAGGTGTTAAACACAACATTCGGGGGCCACCGACAAGAAGAGTTGGGCTGCATGACTAGGTTTCTTCTTTGGATAAATGTGACCATTCCCAATAGTTTGGTTAAGGATATCCTGTGCCCAAGCACCAACCTTGTTCATCTCATCATCGTATTTAGGTTCATCTACTCCAGTTTTAAGTTCAAAATGACGGCGTAATATAAAGGCATACAAGTCAGCGATTTGAACCAACCCAACTTGTCTCGAATCCACGAAATGCGGCACGTCAATTAATTGATCAAGAGCCTTCCGCTTGGTTCCGCGGTCGTAATAATCATCAGTCCACTCAGGGGGATTTAATACTAGCTTAGTGAACTGGTCTTTCTCCTTCACTTGCTCGTCGAACACAAGCACTGTGTGGCCCTTGTTATTCGCTTCACTCTGATGACGACGCTGTAAACTCAGGGCAACATGCAGAGCCATTGTTCTCCAGGCGGTCAGATCTTGAATCCGTTCGTTTTCTTTTTGCTGCTCCCGGTGGCGTTCAACATCTAAAGCTGAATACACCACTTTGTGCTTTCTCTCTTTCATCCATTCAATGATTGTAGAGATAATGGTCGCGCGATGAGCTCCATCTAGACCTCTCCAGATACCTGATCCTGAATAGAATTTGTGGGAATGAAACTCCTGAATTGAACTCCCTACGATTTCTGAGAGTTGTTTAAGTAGCGCTGACCAAGCGTCTTTCGTCAAGTGCATCCGATTTGCATCGACAACAACTCCCGCCATTACCGAAATCGGCTGACCTCCTGTTCCGCTCTCGTCTAAGTAACAGAATTTCATAAAACACCTAACGCCGGGCTTTGCGGCGGTTTTGGAGGAGCGTAGCAACGGAAAAACCGTCCGACAACAGCCTATTGTTAGCCTATACCAGACCCATTTTGGAAAGGACTTCTTGAATAAATTCTCTAACAATATCGGAGGGATTAAGTTGATCATCCCATTCCGAGCTCCGACTAACGGGATTATACCGCCGCCTGGCAAATAACCTATTGTCTAAAACTATCTCCCTGAGAGTAATGCGATCTTCTGATTCGTAATCATCAAGAATTTTCTTGTTTCCCGCACTGTCTTCCATTGATATCAATATACATAATGCATTGTTTTCAAATTCCTTATAATCGCTCGGGTCTTTATGATGGGTGCCGAACCAAAATATAAACCTTTGATCTACCTCACCATAAGCGAAACGAAGCCCAAAAAACCATGTCTGAGACGCTCGTCCTTTTGACCTCAACTGTTGATGTTTGTCAAAGTCAATGCTCCCATAGTCCTTAAATCCAATAAACATATCTGTAAGTTCAGAATTAAGCTCACTACAAACATTTGAAAACTCAAGCTTTAATGAGTCAAATGTCTTTTGAGTGATCAGAAATTTTCTATGATCTGTCTGTCGAACCTTTTCGGAGGCAGCCTTAGCAATATTCTTTACCCAAGAAGATCTGGATGTTTCTTCTCGAATAATTGCGAGATATCGCTGAGACATCCTCAACACATTTTTAGCAATGACCTCCAGCAGTTCCTCACCATTCCCAAGATCAGCTTGCTCTAAAGCTTCATAATAGTGCCTCTCTCTATCTTCGGGCTGCACCGAAGCAGGGACATACCTATTTTTGAGTAAAACAAAGTCTTGGATGAGCCTCGCCATCCGGCCATTTCCGTCAATGAACGGATGGACCCGAGCCATTGCCCAGTGTATCCAAGCTGCCTTATGAATTGGGCTAGCATCTGATTCTTTTTCAATTTTAATTATTCTTTTAATTAAATTATCAACATCAAGGTGTGATGGAGGATTTAGCTTTGCACCAGATATTGCAACATCCCTAGAACGGAAAGTTCCTGCATTTTGATCGTCGAGTTTAGTTAGCAATTTTTGATGTAATTCTTTAATCAAAGAAACACTCAAATTTTGATTGTCATCAAGGCAGTCTTGCAAATATACACAGGCGTCAGCAAGATTAATCACTTCTTGCTGGTCTTTTCGTGATCCCGCCTCCAAAATTCCGGTACTTAGCACCACAATTGTCTCTCTTCTTGAGAGCTTGTTACCTTCAATTACGGCAGATGCATGCACACGATCAAATAGAATTTCTTCTTGGAGCTTCTCCGTAATATGAGAAGGCAAAGGCCGCTGCTCGTCGATTTCAAGCACACTCTCCTTGACTTCTTCAAGATAATCGAGTGTCACTCCCTTGGGCTTAAACCTCTCGATATCCGAAATTTCAGAAAAAATATCGATTTCATTCTCAAGCATCTAAGTAAGTCTCCGAGCTTCATGATTTTTCTTGGCTAACAGTGATTCAATAGCGCGCTTCGTTAACACTCTGGTCGGGCCGTGGTCATGTGACAGCTGCGTTGCTGCAATAACGAAGCACCCACCATCCCCCGGCACTTCGGGCACCGTGGCTTACTGCTTTTCTTCGCCGCAATTGCCTTCGCATGCGCCACGTGCTTCCGGTGATTTTTGGACGTAGCCGCCAGCCGCCCGGATTCAATGGCTTCGATTACCTTCTGAACCTCAACATCCGACAGCCGCTGCTCGGTTTGGGCTTTGATATAGCGGACATACCCACCACCGTGGGTCACGTTCTCCGGCATTGGCGTTTTGAACGTCGAATCCCCCACAAAGACCACTACCGAAAACACCTGCTCATCACTCAGCTCCAACAGGCTTTGCAGTGTCTTAACGTGTTTGTAGTTCTGGTGCAGCGGGTTCTGAAATTTCTGCGAGTACTTGAAGATCTTCTGTGTCCAATACCGCTGTTTGGCGTTACCGAAGATCCAGCCCTTCATGTTCTTGGTTTCCACCACAAACACCCCGTACCGGGAAACGATGATGTGGTCGATCTGGGTGGTGCCGTCTTCCGTGGGCAGGGTGACATTCTTGATTAGGTGGTAACGGGTTTTATCGAGAAAGAGTTTGGCGGAAAGGTTAACCACCGCTTCCCCGGCTCTGCCTTTGAACCAAGGCGATTTGATGACCGCCGCAACGAGGAAGAACGGAATCAGATACCAGATGGCCGTTGGAATGGCGTTTTGGAGGGTGTGCAGTAGCTGGGTGTGGTCCATCCGTTATCCTTAACAGCGGCGTCAGTCCGTTTCTTCTGAATACACACTAGCCTAATCGTAAGGTAACTTCCTACCCTTCGGACGTAAAATTTAGTAATTCAAAAACGGAAAAGCCGCCCGAATCAGGAGCGGCTTTTCAAACCAATAAGGAGCAAATCAGTCTAGGTCTCTCCTCAATCCTGCCCGCCTCGTTTATGCCGCATCAGCGCGTAGATGCCAGCAGCAACCGCAGCACCAGCCGCCAGGAAGTATTCAATATGCACTCCATCACCAAGTGCTTCATGGCCGGCGTGACCAAAGGCAGCACCTGAGATCAGTAGCAGGCCGGCAGTCATAGTCAATCGGTTAGTCAGTTGCATAGTTTTCTCTCCGTAGTTCGTTTAAATCTCAAAATCCGGTTTCTCTAAGCAGTCTCGGCAAGCTTCTCAGGCCGGCGCTCCGGCAGCATGCCCCGCTCCAGAATGAAGCTGATGATCGTCTCCAGCCCTACTCCGTCGTAAAGGTTGGTGAACACGAAGGGGCGTTCGCCGCGCATTTTCTTGCTGTCCCGCTCCATCACATCCAGGGAGGCGTGCACCTGTTCCGCGATGTCGATCTTGTTGATGATCAGCAGGTCGGATTTGGTGATGCCGGGGCCGCCTTTGCGGGGGATCTTGTCGCCAGCGGAGACGTCGATCACGTAGAGGGTGAGGTCGCTCAGTTCCGGGCTGAAGGTGGCGGAAAGGTTGTCGCCGCCGGATTCCACCAGCACCAGTTCCAGGTTCGGGTGGCGGTTTTGCAGGTCGTCGATGGCCGCCAGGTTCATGGAGGCGTCTTCGCGAATGGCGGTGTGGGGGCAGCCCCCGGTTTCCACGCCGAGGATGCGGTCTGCGGCCAGGGCTTCGTGGCGCAGGAGGAAGTCGGCGTCTTCCCGGGTGTAAATGTCGTTGGTCACCACGGCGATGTCGTAGTGATCCCGCAGGGCTTTGCACAACTGGCGCAAGAGGGCGGTTTTGCCGGAACCAACCGGGCCACCCACTCCAACTCTCAGACAATGTGTCATGGCAGATCTCCTCAATTGTTATTCAGCTTCTGAAAAGCCGTGAATACTGTGTTTCATGCAGTGCACTTCCGAGCGCCAGTCCCGGCAGGATGGGCCCGAGTTCGTGATCGTTTCGTTCCAGGGCCGTGTCTACCGCCACCGCCAGTTGCGGCCGCAGCCGTTCGATAATGCGCTGTGCGGCGGTATGGCCGAGGGGCAATGCCTTGCAGGCCACCGCGAGCTGGTTTTCCAGCCAGGCCCAGGCGAAGCCGAGCAGCGTCTGGCGCACCGGTAAAAAGCGTTTATGGGCGGCCCAGGCGAACATGGTGATGTAGCCGGGCTCTTCCGGAATCAGGTGTGGCTCTGGCAGCAGCTCCAGGTTGCGCAAGAGAGTAACGAGGGCGCCGCCGAGGCGGGTGTCTTCGTCGCTCAGTTCGGCGGTTTCCCGGGTGGCGTGCAGCCAGTCGTTCCACTTTGCCAGCGCAATGGCATCACCTTCGGCCCAGGCGGTCTGCAAACGCACCAGCAGGGGCAGTTCGCAGCGGCTGAGGCCGTCTTCCAGCACGCCTTCAATCCACTGGGCCAGTTCGGCTTCGTTGTTCACCCAGCCCAGTTCGAAGGCGCTTTCCAGGCCCTGGGACCAGGCGAAGGCGCCGATGGGCAGTGCGGGGCTGACCAGTTGCATCAGGCCCAGCAATGCCAGGTCGTCCACCTGCGGGGTGGCGGCCTCAGTGGGTGTGTTTGTGACTGTGACTGTGGCCATGGCTGTGCCCGTGGTCGTGATCGTGTGAATGGCTGTGGCCGTGGGAATGGCCGTGGGAATGGCCGTGGCTGTGCCCGTTTCCATGGGAATACCCGGCCTGGGTGTAGGCTCCGGGTTCCGGATCGAATGGCGCGGTGTGGTGCACAAGTGTGGCACCCAGGCGTTCCGCCAGTTCTTCCAGCACGTGGTCCGGGGTAATGCGCACGTAGGCGCCTTTGTCGTCCATGCCGATGGCCAGGGTCACGTGGCGGTTGCCCAGGTGGTAACACAGGCGCGCCAGGGGCTGGCCGTTTTCGATTCGGGCGGTGACCACCTGTTCCTCGGCCGCGCGGATGCGAATGATCTCTCCGGTTTTTGCCAGTAGCAGGTCGCCGTCCCGCAGCACGGGGCCGCGATCAAGAAACAGGCCCACGTCCACCCTGGTCTGGGTGGTGGCGCGCAGGCGGCCACGGATGCGCAGCTCGTACGGCAAAATCAGGTTATCGAGGATTTCGGAGCTGTCGATTTCGGCAGCTTCCTGTTCGCTCAGGCGTTTTGTCAGTTCCAACATAATCAGTTCTCCAGTACCCGGCTCAGAACAGCCTTGAGCTGTATTGATTAAAAGAGATGGTAGCGCTGGGCCAGGGGCAGTTCGGTGGCGGGCTCACAGGTGAGCAGTTCGCCATCGGCATGCACTTCGTAGGTTTGCGGGTCCACGGTGATGTGCGGGCACGCGTCGTTCAGTTTCATGTCGCCCTTGCGCACCTCACGTACGCCCTTGCAGGCGGATAATGGGCTGTCCAGGCCAAGCTCTTTGCCAATACCGGCATCAATTGCCGCCTGGCTCACAAAGCTCAGGCGGGTGGCACTGGCCGCCTTGCCGAAGGCGCCGAACATGGGGCGGTAATGCACCGGCTGGGGCGTGGGAATCGAGGCGTTCGGGTCGCCCATGGGTGCAGCGGCAATCATGCCGCCTTTGAGGATGGTGGCCGGCTTCACGCCGAAGAACGCCGGGCTCCAGAGCACCAGGTCCGCCAGCTTGCCCACTTCCACGGAACCCACTTCATGGGCGATGCCATGGGTGATGGCCGGGTTGATGGTGTACTTGGCGATGTAGCGTTTGGCGCGCAGGTTGTCGGCGCCACGGTCTTCGTCTTCCGGCAGCAGGCCGCGCTGCTGTCTCATCTTGTGGGCGGTCTGCCAGGTGCGGCACACCACTTCGCCCACCCGGCCCATGGCCTGGGAGTCTGAGGCGATCATGGAGATCACGCCCATGTCCTGCAGGATGTCCTCGGCGGCGATGGTCTCGCGGCGGATGCGGGAGTCGGCAAAGGCGACGTCTTCCGGGATGTTCGGGTCCAGGTGGTGGCACACCATCAGCATGTCGAGGTGTTCGTCGATGGTGTTCACGGTGTAGGGTCGTGTCGGGTTGGTGGACGACGGCAGCACGTAATCCTTGGAGCAGGCGGTGATGATGTCCGGTGCGTGGCCACCGCCGGCGCCTTCGGTGTGGTAGGTGTGGATGCAACGTTCTTTGAACGCGGCCAGAGTGTCTTCCACAAAGCCGGATTCGTTCAGGGTGTCGGTGTGAATCGCCACCTGCACATCGTATTTGTCGGCCACGGTGAGGCAGTTATCGATGCTGGCCGGGGTGGTGCCCCAGTCTTCATGCAGCTTCAGGCCAATGGCGCCAGCCTGGATCTGCAGTTCCAGGGATTCCGGCAGGGAGGCGTTGCCCTTGCCCAGAAAACCAATGTTCATGGGCAGGGAATCCACCGCCTGGAGCATCTTGCCAATGTGCCACGGGCCCGGCGTGCAGGTGGTGGCGTTGGTGCCCGTGGCCGGGCCGGTGCCGCCGCCGAGCATGGTGGTGATACCGCTCATTAGCGCTTCTTCCACCTGCTGGGGGCAGATGAAGTGGATGTGGGCATCGATGCCGCCGGCGGTGAGGATCTTGCCCTCACCGGCGATGATTTCGGTGCCGGGGCCGATCACGATGGTCACGTCCGGCTGGGTGTCCGGGTTGCCGGCCTTGCCGATGGCGGCGATGCGGCCTTTCTGGATGCCCACGTCGGCTTTGACGATGCCCCACCAGTCGAGAATCAAGGCGTTGGTGATCACGGTGTCCATCACGGCGGCATCGGCACGCTGGCTCTGGCCCATGCCGTCGCGGATAACCTTGCCGCCGCCGAATTTTACTTCGTCGCCGTAGTGGGCGGCGTCGCTTTCCACTTCAATCCACAGGTCGGTGTCGCCGAGCCTTACCCGGTCGCCGGTGGTTGGGCCGTACATGTCGGCGTAGGCTTGTCGGGTAATTTTCATTTCTGGCCCTCCAGTTTGCCCATGACTTCCTGCCGGAAACCGTAGATTTCACGGCCGCCCGCAAACGGGATCAGCGTCACTTCGCGGCTCTGGCCGGGTTCGAAGCGGATGGCGGTGCCGGCCGCCACGTCCAGGCGGTAGCCACGGGCCTTGGCACGGTCGAAATCCAGGGCCGGGTTGGCTTCGGCAAAGTGGTAGTGAGAGCCGATCTGGATCGGGCGGTCGCCGGTATTGGCCACGTCTATCTGGATGCGCTCACGGCCTTCGCAGAGTTCGATGTCGCCGTCTTTGAGCTGGTATTCACCGGGAATCATGGCGCGCTCCTTACACGATGGGGTTGTGGACGGTGACGAGCTTGGTGCCATCGGGGAAGGTAGCCTCCACCTGCACTTCGTCGACCATTTCGGCGATGCCGTCCATCACGTCATCACGGGTGAGGACTTCGGTGCCGGCGGCCATCAGCTCGGCCACGGTGCGGCCCTCGCGGGCGCCTTCCATGATTTCGGCGCTGATCAGGGCCACGGCTTCCGGATAGTTGAGCTTCAGGCCTTTGGCTTTCCGGCGCTCGGCCAGCAGGGCTGCTGTGAACAGCAGCAGTTTGTCTTTGTCTCTTGGCGTTAATTCCATCGTTGTTTGCTCCGTTGATCGCGTCGCATTCTGCTTGTTATTCAGGTCAGCCAGATTCGGGGAACGCTGGCAGGCTGGCCGGTGAGTCTTGGTCTGATCAGTTCCCAGGCTTGCTGGCACAGGGCCCAGGCTTCGTTTCGTTCCTGCCCCAGGTAGCGCAGCAGCACCACACCCCGGCGGCGGGTCACCGCCCAGCGGTGGCTTTCCGGAAGGGTTTCCCTGAGTTCTTCAATGGCGGCGGCTTCGTCGTCCAGGCCGACCACCCAGAGGGTGGCCTGCACGGTGGCGCCGCCCTGGCCCCAGTGGCCTTTGAACCTGGCGTGGTTCGGGTCCATCAACTGGCGTTCCAGCCACAGGGGGCGGCCGTCCATCAGCAGGCGGAATTTCTGCTCCAGGTGGCCCGAAACAAACGGCAGTTTGCTGGCCGGGCGCCCGAGGGCAAGGATTTCCCAGCCGATGCATCGGGCGCCGGCTTCCAGTTCAATGGTGGTGGTCTGTTCGCCCCGGGAACCATCAAACGCCAGGGTTTCCTGGGGCAGGTATTCGAGAATGCCGCCCTGCTCCACCTTCAGCCGGGTGTGCTGGGCCCAGGCCACCCCATGGCTGTCGGCCTTGTAGAGCTTGGCCGCCGCTGGCGTGGTCAGCAGGGTGTGCGAGTCTTTACCTACACGTGCCTCGATACTCAGTGCATCGCCACTCACCAATCCGCCCGGCGGATGCAGTAGGTACACGTGGCAGCAGCCATGACGGCCTTCCGGGTAAAACGGACGTTGCACCCGCAACGGGCCTTTGTGGCGTACATGGGTCATCCGGGTGGCGGTGTTGCTGCCATCCGGCCGGGCGTCGAAGCCCAGGGCAATGGACGCGGCCCAGTGCCGCCCGGCGTCGAAACGATGGCCGGAGTCGTGGGCGGGTTCGATGCGTTCAAAAACCGTCATACCGTCAGGTGCTTCTTGATGAGTTCATCGGTGAGGCCGGCGATTTCGTCTTCAGCTACCCGGCGACCGCGGTCGAGGATGGCAAACCGGTCGGCGTATTTGCGGGCGAACGGAAGCTTCTGTTCCACCAGCAGCACGGTCAGGCCGTCCTCCTCGATGAGCTTGCGGATCACTTCACCAATCTGGGCCACGATGTTGGGCTGGATGCCCTCGCCCGGCTCGTCGAGGATCAGCAGGCGCGGCTCGATCACCAGGGCGCGGCCGATGGCGAGTTGTTGCTGCTGGCCGCCCGAAAGGTCACCGCCGCGGCGATGGCGCATTTCTTTCAGCACCGGAAACAGTTCATACACCCGCTCGGGGATTTTCTTGCTGCCGTCCTTGCGCACGGCAAGGCCGGTGCGCAGGTTTTCTTCCACGGTCAGTAGCGGGAAGATCTGCCGGCCCTGGGGCACGTAGCCAATGCCCAGCCGGGAGCGGTCTTCCACTTTCTTTTTGGTGAGTTCCACGTCGCCGGCGAATTCGATGCTGCCGCTTTTGGTGGTTTCCTCACCCATGATGCATTTCATCAGGGTGGTCTTGCCCACGCCGTTGCGGCCCATCACGCAGGTGCACTGGCCCTGGGGTACGTCCAGGTCCAGATCCCAAAGGGTGTGGCTCTCGCCATAGAACTGGTTGAGTTTTTCAATCTTCAGCATTACGCCTCCTCCCCGAGATACACCTTGATCACTTCCGGATCGTTGGAGACCTGGTCCATGGAGCCTTCGGCCAGCACGCTGCCCTGGTGCAGCACGGTCACCTTGCGTGCGATGGAGCGCACAAAGCCCATGTCGTGCTCCACCACAACCACCGACTGTTTGCCGGCGAGGCTGGTGAGCAGTTCGGCGGTGCGTTCCATTTCCTGTTCGGTCATGCCCGCTACCGGTTCGTCCACCAGCAGCAGCCGGGGTTTCTGCATCAGCAGCATGCCGATTTCCAGCCACTGTTTCTGGCCGTGGGAGAGGATGCCGGCGAGGCGGTCGCGCAGGGATTCCAGGCCGATCATTTCCAGCACTTCATCGATGCGGTCGCGGTATTCGGCTTTCATGATGGCGGTGAGCGTGGGGAACACCCGCTTGTCCGTCGCCATGGCCAGCTCCAGGTTTTCGAACACGGTGAGCGCTTCGAACACCGTGGGTTTCTGGAACTTACGGCCGATGCCCAGGGAGGCAATGTCCGGCTCGTTCATGGTGAGCAGGTTGTGGCGGCTGCCGAACCACACCGAGCCGGTATCCGGCCGGGTTTTACCGGTGATGATGTCCATCATGGTGGTTTTACCCGCGCCGTTGGGGCCGATGATGCAGCGCAGCTCGCCGTCGTCGATGGTGAGATTCAGGTTGTTGATGGCCTTGAAGCCGTCAAAGCTTACGTTCACGTCTTCCAGATACAGGATCGGCCCGTGGCGCACGTCCACCGGGGACTGCACCTGGGTCAGAAACTCGAACACATGCTCGCGGTCGGTCAGCTCCTGAAACAAGCTCATACAGTCGCCTCCTGCGCGGTGGGGGTATCGTCATCTTGGCTGGCTTTCCGGCGCTTCTGCAGCAGCCCGGCAATGCCCTTGGGCAGGAACACGGTCACCAGCACGAACAGGCCGCCGAGGGCGAACAGCCAGGCGTCCGGCATGATGCCGGTGAACACGGTTTTGGCGTAGTTCACCAGGATGGCCCCGATCACCGCGCCGTAGAGGGTTGCCCGGCCACCCAGGGCCACCCACACCACGATCTCGATGGAGAACAGAGGCGAGAATTCGCTGGGGTTGATGATGCCTACCTGAGGCACGTACAGCGCCCCGGCCACACCCGCCAGCATGGCGGAGACCACGAACACGAACAGCTGCACCCGCTCCACCCGGTAACCCAGGAAGCGGGTTCGAGCCTCGGCATCCCGGCAGGCCACACTCACCCGGCCCAGCTTGCTGGTCACAATGCCCCGGCAAATCACGTAGCCGATGGCCAGGGCGATACCGGTTGCGATGAACAGCCCGAGGCGCGTGGCGTCTGTGCGCAGGTTAAAGCCGAGAATGTCTTTGAAGTCGGTGAGGCCGTTGTTGCCGCCAAAGCCCATCTCGTTGCGGAAGAAGGCCAGCATCAGGGCGAAGGTGAGCGCCTGGGTGATGATGGAGAGGTACACCCCGGTTACCCGCGAGCGGAAGGCCAGGAAGCCGAACACCAGGGCCAGCAGGCCCGGGGCCAGCAGCACCATGATGAAGGCAAACCAGGCCATGTCGAACCCGTGCCAGAACCAGGGCAGCTCCTGCCAGTTCAGGAACACCATAAAGTCCGGCAGGATCGGGTCGCCATACACGCCGCGATCACCAATCTGGCGCATCAGGTACATGCCCATGGCATAGCCGCCGAGGGCAAAGAAGGCGCCATGGCCCAGGCTGAGGATACCGAGGTAACCCCACACCAGGTCCACCGCCACCGCCAGCAGGGCGTAGCAGAGGTATTTGCCAAGCAGCGTGACGGTAAAGGCGCTCACGTGCAGGGCGCTGTCCTGGGGCATGAACAGGTGAAGGAAGGTCACCAGCACCACGGCCGCGAACAGTACACCCAGGAAAACTTGCGTGGATCGCTCTTTTAAGGGTCTTGTTAACCACATAACTGGTGTCCCTTCTGGCTAATTATTTGATTCACTGAGCCTCTGAACGCCTTGAGAGCAAGGCGCAGTGGCGAAGGTTTGGTGGTTCCAAATCGAGGCGCTGCAACGCGGCTATCAAGGCGCTCAGAGGCTCCCGAAGGGCGAGGCGCACGCGCCTCGCAGTGGATTAAAGAATTGGCTAGACGGGACACCCTAGCCCTCCGCTGCCCGGCCTTTCTGGGGGAAGAGCCCCTTCGGCCGTTTCTGGATGAACAGGATGATGAACACCAGCACGATGATCTTGGCGAGTACGGCACCGGCCCAGGGTTCAAGCAGCTGGTTGATGGTGCCCAGGGAAAGCCCGGCAATGAGCGTGCCCCAGAGGTTACCGACGCCGCCGAACACCACCACCATGAACGAATCGATGATGTAGTTCTGGCCCAGGTTCGGGCCCACGTTGGTGAGCTGGGAGAGCGCCACCCCGGCCAGGCCGGCGACGCCGGAGCCCAGGGCAAAGGTCATGATGTCTACCCGGGTGGCGCGGATGCCCATGGAGCGCGCCATGGCACGGTTCTGGGTAACAGCGCGCACTTCCAGGCCCAGGCGGGTCTTGCGCATGATCAACATCAGCCCGGCGAACACGATCAGCGCAAAGGCCAACACGTAGAGGCGGTTCAGGGTCAGCGAGAGCGCGTCGTTGATCACCAGGGAGCCGCTCATCCAGTCCGGCGTTACCACGGTGCGGTTTTGCGGAGAGATCACCGTGCGCACCAGCTGCTGCAGGATCAGGCTGATACCGAAGGTGGCCAGCAGGGTTTCCAGCGGCCGGCCTTTGAGGTACTGGATTACGCTGCGTTCAATGATGATGCCGGCGGTGGCCGCGACCATGAACCCGGCGGGAATCGACAGAATCAGCGCCAGGCCAGGTTGGCCGGGGAAGAGTTGCTGCATGCCCCAGGTGGTGTAGGCACCGAGCATGATCAGTTCGCCGTGGGCCATGTTGATCACGCCCATCACGCCAAAGGTGATGGCCAGGCCGATGGCGGCAAGGACCAGAACCGAACCGAGGGAAAGGCCGAAATACAGGGTCTCGGCGGCGCGGTTCAGTTGGAGTTTCTGTTCAATGCTTTCGAGGGCCTTGGCGGCACGTTGAGCCAGCGCCTCGTTGTCACCGCGAACGGCTTCGTTCAAAGCGGCGCGGGCCCGGGGATGCAGGCTGCCGGCGAGCACGTCCACGGCCTCCAGGTTGCCCTCGCCCACCCGGTAGATGGCCAGGGCTTCTTCAATGCGGTTGCGTACAGCCGCGTCTTCTTCTTTCGCCAGCTGAGCCTCAAGCGGCTCGACCAGAGAAGCATCCACTTTGCCCATCATGTCCTGCGCGGAGGCTTCGCGCACATCCGGGTCTTTGGCATTCAGGTCCAGCATGGCCAGTATGCCTTCAAGCTGGCCCCGTATGCGGTTATTGATGGCGACTCTGTCCAGCTCACGGCGGGACATTTCACCCATATTCTCTCCGGTCAGCGGATCGGCAATTTCCCAGTCCCTGCCCCGGTTGTTCAGTACCAGTACAACCTGCCCGGTGTCTTTTACCCGGCTCAGGCGGTTATTTCCGTAGGCTTCGAGCCAGCCCCTGGCTCTTTCATCACCACTGCTGACGATGGCGTTCACCGCCTCTTCCACTTTACTGGCCGGCGCCTCTGCGAGATTGATCAGCAGAGCCTTGCCAGGATCGTCTTCCTGCGCCGTTGCAGGCAGCGATAGCAGGGAAAACAGGGCGATAAGCAGCAATGTGAGCGATCGGCAAATGCTCATGAGAGTGTCCTGTCTGTTTCAAGCGTGTTGCGGGGCAACAACCGGAGGCTTAACTACCCCCGGCTGTCGATGGTGCTTTACCGTCTGAGCCTTACTCGGCTTCAGCGGCCATTTCGCCCGCAGACGCGCCACAGGTGCCGGTTGCGGTGTTGAACGTGCCGCAGAACAACGGCTTGCGCCAATCTGCAATCATGTCCCGCGAACCAGGCAGGTAGTCAGACCAGGCATCGCCCGCGACCAGACCAGAGGTTTCCCAAACCACAGAAAACTGGCCGTTGTCCTGGATCTCGCCGATCAGCACCGGCTTGGTGATGTGGTGGTTGGGCATCATGGCGGCGTAGCCACCGGTGAGGTTGGGCACGGTCACACCGATGATGGCGTCTTTTACCGCATCAACATCTGTGGTGCCGGCCTTCTTGACCGCTTCCACATACATGTTGAAGCCGATGTAGTGCGCTTCCATCGGGTCGTTGGTGACCGCTTCATCATTGCCGGTGTGCTCAATCCACTGGTCGATGAAGTCGTAGTTAGCGTCGTTGTCCACGCTCATGAAGTAGTTCCAGGCGGCCAGGTGGCCAACCAGCGGGCCGGTGTCGATACCGGAGAGTTCCTGCTCGCCCACGGAGAAGGCAACAACCGGGATGTCGGAGGCCGCGATGCCCTGGTTACCCAGTTCACGGTAGAAGGGCACGTTGGCGTCGCCATTGATGGTGGAGACCACGGCGGTCTTCTTGCCGGCGGAACCAAAACGCTTGATATCAGACACGATGTTCTGCCAGTCGGAGTGACCGAAAGGCGTGTAGTTGATCATGATGTCTTCCTTGGCCACACCCATGTCCATCAGGTAGGTCTCAAGGATCTTGTTGGTGGTGCGCGGGTAGACGTAGTCGGTACCTGCCAGAACCCAGCGCTCCACGCCGATTTCGTTCATCAGATAGTTAACCGCAGGAATCGCCTGCTGGTTGGGCGCAGCGCCGGTGTAGAAGACGTTTTCGGAGGATTCCTCACCCTCGTACTGAACCGGGTAAAACAGAAGGCCGTTCAGCTCTTCCACCACCGGCAGTACGGATTTACGGGAAACCGAGGTCCAGTTACCGAAAATCACGTCGACTTCTTCCTGGGCCAGAAGCTCGCGGGCTTTTTCAGCAAACAGCGGCCAGTTGGAGGCCGGGTCTACAACAACCGCTTCCATCTGACGACCGAGCACACCGCCCTTGGCGTTCTGTTGTTCGATCAGCATTTCAACGGTGTCTTTCAGAACGGTTTCACTGATGGCCATGGTGCCGGACAGTGAGTGCAGGATGCCCACCTTGATGGGATCTTCCGCTGCAACGGAGTTAAAAGAGATGGAGAGAGCGAGCGCAGAGAGGCCAAGTTTCACGTGTTTTTTGAGGTTCATTTCAGGCGTCCTTTTCTTGGTTGGGTATGCAGTTCGTCTTCAAACGCAGCAGGGCCTTTGCATCTGCTGTTCCATAACCCTTATATCTCCATTAAAAACAGAGGCTTATCTAGTATACAAGGCAAACCAGAGGCATCCGCGCTCCTGAATACGCCTCCGGAGTGCAGCATTCTTGAGCGTTTTTGGTGCGGCCGCACCTGATATGGGCAGACCTGAACCGTCTTGTGCCTCAAAAATACTCATAACCTTATGTTTTCTGCTCACTATCAAGAAAAATTGGCAAATGGCACAAGCATTGCCATTCCACATGTATACAAGTTGATTACGCACATGAGGATGACCAATGCCTTCAATGCTCGGATGGACCATCAGGGACTGGCAGACTGCTTATAAAGAGGGCGCTACGCCCGAGTCATTGCTGGGTGAGTTACTGACCGGCCTGGACAAAAAAGACGTCGCCTGGATTTCGCTTCTGGACCAGAAAGGCCTGGATGAGGCCCTTGCCGGGCTGAAACAGAAACTCCAGGACGCCGGCGAAGAGATCGACAAGCTGCCGCTCTACGGCATTCCCTTCGCCGCGAAAGACAATATTGATGCGGCAGGATTTGAGACAACGGCAGCCTGCCCGGCCTTTGCCTATACCCCGGAAGAAGACGCCACCACCGTGGCCAGACTCAAGGCCGCCGGCGCCATCGTCATCGGCAAAACCAACCTGGACCAGTTCGCAACCGGCCTGGTGGGCACCCGCTCTCCCTATGGCGCCGTGCCCAACAGCTTCAAACCGGACGTGGTGAGCGGCGGCTCCAGCTCCGGTTCGGCTTCTGTGGTTGCAAGAGGTCTGGTGCCTTTTGCCCTGGGTACCGACACCGCCGGTTCCGGCCGGGTGCCTGCCGGGCTGAATAATCTGGTGGGGCTGAAACCGACCAAAGGGCTCTTCAGCATTCGCGGCGTGGTACCGGCCTGTCGTTCACTGGATTGCGTGTCCATTTTTGCGCTGACCGTGAATGACGCCGGCCTGGTCTCGGATACCATGGCGGGCTTCGATGCCGCCGATGCATTTTCCCGCAAGCCTCCCTATGCGCTGCCTCTGGATGGGCCAGCCCTTCGGCGGCCCGGCCCCATCCAACGACTGGCGATTCCCGACCACCCGCAATGGTTTGGTGATCAGAAGGCAGAAGCGGCCTGGAATACCGCCATCAGCCAGTGGCGACAACAGAATGTGGAACTGGTGCCGCTGGATTTCAGCCCCATGCTGGAACTGGCTGCACTGCTCTACGAAGGCCCCTGGGTGGCTGAACGCCACGCGGCGGTGGAATCGTTCATGGCCAGCCACGGCGATGATATGAACCCGGTGGTCAAAGGCATTATCAGCAAGGCCGGAAATTTCAGCGCCACGGATACCTTCAAGGCCCAGTACCGCAAGGAAGAGCTGCAGCGCCAGATCGATGAACTGTTAGCCGATGTGGATGCCCTGCTGGTGCCCACGGCTCCGACGGCTCCCACCATCGAAGCGGTAAATGCGGACCCGGTTGCACTCAACAGCCAACTCGGCACCTACACCAATTTCGTGAACCTGGCCGACATGAGTGCGCTCGCGATTCCTGCCGGTTTCCGGGACGACGGCCTGCCCTTTGGCGTTACCCTGATAACTGGTGCCTGGAAAGACACGGAGCTGCAACGCCTGGCGTGCCAGTGGCTGAATGCCCACCCGACCCCTTTGGGCGCTACAGGCAACGACCGCCCCGAAGAAGCCCCCGGGGCCGCCATTTCGACACCCACCATCAAGGTGGCCGTTGTTGGTGCCCACCTCAGTGGCATGCCCCTGAACACCCAGCTCAGTGAGCGCTACGCGGTTCTGCTTGAGCAAACCACAACGTCTGCCAACTACCGGCTGTTCGCCCTACCAAACACCACACCGCCGAAGCCCGGGCTGAAACGGGCGGCCCCTGGCGAAGGCAGGGAAATCATTGTGGAAGTCTGGGAAATGCCCGCCTCGGCCTTTGGCTCCTTTGTGGACCTGATTCCTGCGCCTCTGGGCATAGGCAACGTCGAGCTGGCTGATGGCCGGTGGGTAAACGGTTTTGTTTGTGAGGGCTACGGCTTCGAGGGCGCAGAGGATGTAACAGAGTTCGGTGGCTGGCGCGCCTATATCGCCTCCAGAGCCTGACCAAGCCGGGGCAATCTGGCGCTCCACGAGGGGAAACGGTGCCAATGGCAAACCCTAGACGAAAAGAGTCCGTAGCCGACAGGGTTTATGAGGCCCTGAAAGAGGACATCTTCGAGTTCCGCCTGATCCCCGGCGACCGATTCAGCGAGGGGGATGTCGGAACCCGCCTGAACGCAAGCCGGACACCGGTGCGGGAAGCACTGTACCGCTTGCAGCGGGAGGGCCATGTGGAGGTGCTGTTCCGCAGTGGCTGGCAGGTAAAGCCATTCGATTTCCAGCAGGTGGAGGAACTCTATGACCTGCGCATCACTCTCGAACGGGCGGCCGTGCACAAAATCTGCAACCTGCCTGAAGAGCCTGCAGCACTGCGAACCCTGGTAGCCCTCTGGAACCCGGACCATCCATCCGAGCGCGCGGTGGGCAGCACCGTCAGAATGCTGGACGAGAGCTTTCACTGCGATCTGGTGGCCGCTGCCGGAAACCGGGAGATGACACGAATTCATCGTGAGATCACCGACAGGCTGAGGATTGTGCGGCGCCTGGACTTCAGCCGGGACGAGCGTATTGATGCCACTTACGTGGAGCATGCCGCGATTCTGGAGGCACTGCGCAACGGGCAGGCAAGCGAGGCGGCGGATCGTCTCACCCGTCATATCCGTGCCAGCCAGAAGGCCGTGCGGGAAATCACCATGGAGCGAATCCGCGAGGCGGCTGCTGCCCACCGCAGTGAGCAATAAATTGCCTCTCAGGCCCCGGAAATACTGAACTCAGGTTCATAATTGAACCCGCCGAAACGCTTACAGATCCGTAAGATATATCGCACAAACCATGGAGCGATTCTCCGATAGGTAGGAATTCGATCCAAAGTAGAATGGTTAGTGTCAGGGATGACAAGCCAGCAAGGAACGTTGGCTCAAGGATGAGAACTCCAGGGAAGAGCCCTCCGCGGCTCGGGAGTTGCCCGAAGGATCAGGGCTTACAGGGATGATCACAGGAAAGACGCGCTCAGGATGAGTCGCACGCCTGAGGGAACAGGCAGGGGTCAGCCACGGAATCGGGGATCACAAGGAATGTGGTCCCGTCCGTGCACTCCCCGTACCCACAGACATTTCTGCTCTCTTCTTTACATTTCGCTTCTGCTGCTTTGCGCCCTGGCACAAAACCAAAAAACGCAACACAGCTTCAGGAGCTCGTATCTATGAAACGCACACCGCTTTTCGCAACACTCGTTCTGCTGTTCAGCCTGGTTACCGGTTTTGCCTACGCCCAGGACGCCGCTATCAATATCAACACGGCCGATGTGGCTACCCTCGCCAGCCTGAACGGCATTGGCCAGAGCAAGGCCGAAGCCATCGTTGCCTATCGCGAAGCGAATGGTCCTTTTGCAGTTACCGCAGACCTGGCAAATGTGAAGGGCATTGGCGAACGTACCATCGAGAAAAATGCCGCTCGCCTCACCGTGAAGTAATACCCCGGGCAGTGGCGCGCTGCCGCTGCCCTTCCTCTTTCTGAATCCCTTTCCTCCCTCTTTCCGGCTACCCATAAAGTCGTCTGGCAACACCGCGCTCGCCACCCTATTATTGCTGGATAACAATTCAAAAACCGTTGAGCATCCGCACATGGTTGATCCGATCAAGGTTTATCCTGCAAAACCCGCGAAAGTCTATTTCTACGGCACCTGCCTGGTGGACATGTTCTACCCCGATGCGGGCATTGCCGGCGTGGAACTTCTGGAGCGTGAAGGCATTGAGGTGCTGTTTCCCCAGAACCAGACCTGCTGTGGCCAGCCAGCCTACACTTCCGGTTATCACGACGAGGCCCGATCAGTAGCCAGGGCCCAGCTCGACCTGTTCCCCGGCGACTGGCCCATTGTGGTGCCATCCGGCTCCTGTGGCGGGATGATGCGCAAGCACTACCCTGACCTTTTCAAGGACACCACGGATGAGGTGAAAGCCGCTGAGGTTGCGGGCCGGGTCTGGGAGCTGACGGATTTTCTGCTCAATGTTTGCCACATCAAACTTGAAGATTTGGGCGAACCCACCACCGTGGCCATGCACACCTCCTGCTCCGCCCGCCGGGAAATGGGCGTGGCCGAGGTTGGACCCAAACTGCTGGGACAACTCAAAAACGTGAACCTGGTAGAGCAGATCCGGCCGGAGGAATGCTGCGGGTTTGGCGGCACCTTTGCGGTTCGCCACCCGGAGATTTCCAGCGCCATGGTGAGCGAGAAGGTGGATGCACTGGTGGATACCGGCACCAGGCAGTTTGTCACCACCGATTGCGGCTGCCTGATGAACATCGCCGGCTACGCCGAGAAAAACCAGAAGCCTGTTGAAGGCCAGCACATTCTCAGTTTCCTGTGGTCGCGCACCCAGGGCAAAGGGGGCAGCAGTCATGAGTGAGACAGCCGAGCACACTGGCCATCACATCGACGTGAAAGAGTTCCATCCGCGGGCTCAGGCGGCCATTCACGACCCCAAGATCCGCAAGAATTTCCGCAGCGCCATGGACGGGCTGATGTCCAAGCGCAAGACGGCGTTCGAGGGCTGGGATCTGGAAACCCTCCGGGATCTGGGTGCCAACGTTCGCCTCCGCGCCCTGGCCAACCTGCCAGATTTGCTGGAGCAGCTTGAGAAAAAGCTGATCGAAAACGGCATCAGGGTGCACTGGGCGGTGGATGGCGATGAGGCCTGCCGGATTGTGCGGGACATCTGCAAGGCCCGGGATGCCAAGACGGTGATCAAGGGCAAGTCCATGGTCTCCGAGGAAATGGAGCTGAACCATTACCTGGAGGAACAGGGGATCGAAGCCCTGGAATCGGACCTGGGCGAGTACATTGTGCAGTTGGCGGATGAAACGCCATCACACATTATCATGCCGGCGATTCACAAGAACACTGGAGAGATCTCCCAGTTGCTGCACGAGAAAACCGGCACGGATCTGTCCAACGATGTGGAATACCTCACCGCCAGTGCCCGCCTGCAATTGCGGGAAAAGTTCATGAATGCCGATGTGGGCGTTTCGGGGGTTAACTTTGCGGTGGCGGAGACCGGCACCCTATGCCTGGTGGAAAACGAAGGCAATGGCCGGATGACCACCACGGTGCCCAAGTGCCATATTGCCGTTACCGGCATAGAAAAGGTGGTGCCGAGCATGGAGGACGTCTCTGCCCTGCTCGCCCTGCTGACCCGGTCTGCTACCGGCCAGCACATCACCACCTACTTCAACATGATTTCCGGCCCGCGCAAGGCCGAGGAGCTGGACGGGCCCGAAGAAGTGCATCTGGTGCTGGTGGATAACGGCCGCTCGTCGATCTACCAGGACGACGAGCTGCTGGACACCCTGCGCTGCATCCGTTGCGGCGCCTGCATGAACCACTGCCCGGTGTACACACGGGTAGGCGGCCATGCCTATGGCACCACCTATCCGGGCCCGATCGGCAAGATCCTGATGCCGCACCTGATTGGCCTGGACGAAGGCCGGCACCTGCCCAGCGCCTCCAGTCTGTGTGGCGCCTGTGGCGAGGTCTGCCCGGTGAAAATCCCCATTCCCGATCTGTTGGTGCGACTGCGCCAGGAATCGGTGGATGGCGACAAGCTCCACCCGGCCAAGGTCCGTGGCCACGGGGCCAAGCGAAGCTCAATGGAAGCGATGATCTGGAAAGGCTGGGCCTGGATGCACGCCAGCCCCGGCATTTATCGCTTCGGCACCGGTGCCGCCAGCAAATTCAGGGCATTGCAGCCCTCGAAAGCGGGCGCCTGGACCGATTACCGCACGCCCCCCAAACTGGCGGCCAAAACCCTGCACCAGCGAATGAAGGAGCGTGGCCAATGAGTTCCCGGGAAACGATTCTTCAGCGTCTGCGCAACCGAACCGGCGGTGAACTGACGGTGCCGGAGTGCGACTTTTCAGTTCTGGTACGGGATGACTGGTCGACAAAGGAGCGTATCGAGCGGTTCGAGAAGATGATCGAGTCGGTCCACGGCGAGGTGCACCACTGCACCGAAGACATGTGGATGGAACGCCTGGCGGAGGTGCTGAACACCCGCGGGGCCAGGAATCTGCTGATTCCAAAACAACACGAAATCGGACAGTCACTTCGCACTGCCGGTCGTAACGATCTGCCGGAACTGTTGATCTACGACGAGCCTATCGAAAGCTGGCAGTCGCATTTGTTCAACGAGGTGGACGCCAGCATTACGTCCACCCGCGGCGGTATTGCCGAAACCGGCTCGCTGATCCTGTGGCCAAACGAGGACGAGCCACGGCTAATGAGCCTGGTGCCGCCGGTGCACATTGCCGTGCTCCGGGCCGCGGAGCTCTATACCACCTTCCACGAAGCCATGAAGGCCCAGAACTGGGCTGCTGGCATGCCGACCAATGCCCTGCTAATCTCTGGCCCTTCCAAAACCGCCGACATCGAGCAAACCCTTGCCTACGGTGTTCACGGTCCCAAAGAGCTTATTGTGTTGATTATTGAATGATCCAAGGCGCCCTGTTGATCGCCCTGGCTGCCCTGCTATGGGCGACCACGGGCATTGTTGCGAAATTTCTGTTTACCGGTACCGAACTGCAGGCCATTACGTTGGGCTTCCTGCGACTGGCGGTGGCCTTGCCGTTTTTCTGGCTACTGATGCGGCGGGAGCAGATACGCCTTGAGCGCGCCAACCCGGGCGCCAGAGTGCCCGGCAGTTCGCTACGGAGCCTCACCCGCAAGACCCTGATTCCGCTGGCAGCCCTTGGCCTGTTCCAGGCGTTCTACCAGGGCAGCTACCTTCTGGCCGTGGACCTCACCGGTGCCGGCATCGCCACCCTGATCGCGCTCTGCCTTCCGCCAGTACTGGTGGCAATTCTTGCTGCGCCTCTTCTGGGAGAGAAGCCCAGCCTTTTGACGGTTCTGTCGCTGTTTGCCGCCATCGCGGGCACGGGCATGCTGGTTCTCAGCGATATGGACACCACCGGTACACTTCGGCTAGCGGGCATTCTGGTGGCGTTACTGGCCGCCTGTGTGTACACCGGTTTTACGCTCACCAGCCGTTACAGCTCTGCTGGCACCCCGGTGTTTACGACGGCGTTTATCTGCTTCTTCACGGCGGCGCTGATTCTGTTGCCGGTGGTTGCCCTGTCTGGCGGTTTCGAGGGGCTGGAAACTCTCAGTATCGGGCACTGGCTGATGGTGGTGTATGTGGGGGTGGTGCCAACCTGTATTGGCTATGTGTGTTTTTTCTCTGGCATGAAAACGACACCGGCCACGCTCTCCAGCATCATCGTGACTCTGGAACCGCTGTTTGTGGCGCTGCTGGCCTGGGTGTTTCTGGAGGAGATTCTGGGGCCGATTGGTATTGCGGGGGCACTGATTCTGACCGCAGCGGTGGTGGTGGCCTCCCGCTACGGCCGTAAACCCGCAGCCGGCCAGGAGGCCGGTGCGGAGTAAGGAAGATCAGTCTTCCTTGCGCTGTTTCTCAAGCATGTCCGGCTGCAGGATTTCAATCCAGTAGCCGTCCGGGTCTTTGATAAAGGCCAGGCCTTTCATCTTGCCGTCGTCCGGCTTTTTCACAAACTCCACACCGAGCTTTTCAAAGCGGTCGCAGGCGGCGTAAACGTCTGGCACCGCTACGCCGATGTGGCCGAAGCCCTGAGGTTCGTCGTTGCCATTGTGGTAGCCGAAGTCGTTGTCGTCTTCGGTGCCCCAGTTGTGGGTGAGCTCAAGCATGGCTTCGCGGCCGAAGGTGTAGGTGGTGCGGTGGGCATCGTCCTGCGGCACGAGGCCGGCCTGGCGATCATCCAGGTAGCCAAGGAAATACAGGGTGAACTTCATTTCGGGGAAGTCCAGTTTGCGAACGAGGCGCATGCCCATCACTCGGGTGTAGAAGTCCATGGAGCGCTCGGGTTCCTTGATGCGCATCATGGTCTGGTTGAAGACGTAACCTTCGGTTTCGGGAACGGTTTCTTCGTATAGGCCAGGGGCCTGTTCGAAATGCTTGGGCATGTTGGTTTTCCCTTTTTTTCGCAGGATTCAAAGGTTATACCTGTGTGCGTTTCAGGGGGATTTCAAGGGCGTGAAAAAAGACCCCGGGGCCAGAGACGAACCGCCGGGGTCTTGAGGGCCGGTTTTTTAGGCCGGCGTTTCTTCAGAGACGCTCTGAAGATCGGTGGCTGGCAGGGCCATGAGGGGGTTCTTTCTTCCGGGAATCCGAACTCGCTTCGCTCAGACAGTCGTTTCCCTGCAGAAAGAACCCCCTCACACCCCTGCCGACCGAACCTTTGGAGTGGCCCGCTTTCAGGCCAACTGGTGTTCTTCTCCTTCGTAATAAGCCTCTACCCTTGGGTTCATTACCCTCCGCCAGAGTGGGGGGAACATTGCCAGGACGATCATTGCGGAGTAGCCGGCCGGTAGTTGGGGAGCCACGTCGTGGTGGCGGAGGATCTGGTATCTGCGTTTGGCCCAGGCGTGGTGGTCGCTGTGGCGTTGGAGGTGGAACAGGAAGACGTTGGTGAGGAAGTAGTTGCTGTTCCAGCTGTGTTCGGGGCCGGTGCGTTCGTAGCGGCCGTTTTCGAGTTTTCTCCGGTGCAGGCCGTAGTGTTCGAGGTAGTTGACGATTTCCAGGAGGGTGAAGGCGATAAAGCTCTGGCCCAGGAAGAAGACGGCGCCGAGCCAGCCGAAGGCGATGGTGAAACCAGCCAGTGCCAGGGCGCTGATGCTGTACCACCAGATCAGTTCGTTGCGCCAGCTGAGGGCTTTGTGGCCTTTGCGTTGCAGGCGTTCGGCTTCCAGTTTCCAGGCATTCAGGAAGTTGCGCATGTAGGCCTGGGGCAAGAAGTTATACAGGGACTGGTTGTAGCGTGACGAGGAGGCATCTTCCGGGGTGGAGACGTGTACGTGGTGGCCGCGCAGGTGTTCGACTTTGAAACCGGCGTAGCAGACCAGTGACAGCAGGAAGCCGCCGGCCCGAGTTTCGAGTTTTTCGTCTTTGTGGATGAGTTCGTGGGCGACGTTGATGCCGAGGCCTCCGACGATGCCGATGGAGACGATCCAGCCAATACTGCCCACCAGGCTGAAGGTGCCGGACGCCAGTTCCAGCATGCTCCAGACCAGTAAGGCTGCAAAGCCTGCCACCCAGCCCAGGGTAATGGCTTTATAGAACCGTTCGCCGACCATCCGCGGCACGTCGGTTTCTTCATCCGGGTTCAGGGAATCCTTGCCGAGCAGCATGTCCAGTACCGGGATGATCCCGAACACGACCACGGGGACGCCCCAGGAAAACAGGTTCACCAGATCAGTGGCCTGGCCGGCGGCCAGCAGCAGAGGCGGCAGCAACAGGGGCACCATGGCGATCAGGTAGCTGTACTTCTTGAGGGTCAGCAATATCCTTCGGCGGGTGGCCTCGCGATTGACCGATAACTGCGTTGTGCTCATTGGGTTCTCTCCATCAAATGCTTGTTGGTGAAACTCTGATCACCTGTTGTTTTCTGCATTATTGTCCTACAGTACATCAGTCGTCAACATTTCTGGCGAGGTTTTTTGACAATTGTCAGGAAGCCCCGCCGAATCAAGGCGTTGTCGCTATCGCACTCCGAGGCTGTGATAAACTCATGCGCATATACTCTTCCGCCGGTCGGCTTACTGCAGCAGCCGACCGGTTTTTACGACCTGTCCAGAGAGCCTTTATGGATTTTCAGGTGCCGAACACACTGGCCGAGCAGATTGCCAATTACCTTGCAGAACGGATCATGACCGGGCAGATTCGTCCGGGTGAGCGGATTCAGGAGGCCACGCTCGCCGGTAAACTGAAGGTGAGCCGGGCATCGGTGAAGGAAGCCCTGTACACCCTGGAGCGCTGGCATCTGGTGGAGATCACGCCCCGTAAGGGCGCTTCGGCAACCCGGCTGGATGCGGCCCATGCTTCGGAGCTCTACGATGTTTATATGCACTTGCTGATGATGATGGCGGTGCGTTTGTGCGAGCGCTGGCAGGAACGCGACAAGCCTCTGGTGCTTGGGGCGGTGAGCAAGGTTGTTGACAAGATAAACGACGGATCTGCCGACATCTCCGGGGTGGTTGAGGCGAGTTTTGATGTGATGGATGCCTGTTGTGAGGTGGTGGGGAATCCGTATCTCACGGAGGCACTGTCGAATTTCAAGCCGGCGGTCAGTCGGGCCTATTATCTGAGTGCCGATCGGTATCGTCGAGGTTTGACGCAGACCAGTGAGTTTTTTGCCAATCTGCCGCAGGCGGTGCTGGCGCGGGATTCGGTTAAGGCGCAGGCGTTGATTCGGGAGTTTGCGGAGCACCAGAAGTCTCTCATTCACCAGGCTCTGACTTCTTAACCTCGACCCTGGAATCCATGGGGTTCGCCGCCAGCGACACTGGACACCCACCACACCCTACGCTGTAAACTGCCCGTCTCACTCTGACGGGCAGCCCATGACTGACTCCACGGACATCAACCATTCGAAGCGTGCCTCGGGAAAAAGGCTGGCGGTTTTCAGTCTGTTGTTTGTGGCGCTCACCGCTGCCGGGCTGTATGCCGTTTACCATCTGTTCGCCGAACGCACCCTTACCTTCGATACCAGGCTGATCGCTCCGGGAACCCTGTTATCGGTGGCTGGCCTTCTGCTGGTTTATTTCATCTCGGATGGCCTTCGGCTCTATTTTACCCTGAGAGCCCTGGGGCACCGGCTTCCCCTGCCGGCCATGGTGCGGCTGGTGTTTATCAATCTGTTCTTTTCCAACATCACGCCGATGGCCACCGGGGGCGGTTTCGCCCAGATCTGGTTTCTGAGCCACCATGGCGTTCCGATTGGGCGTGCGACGGCTGCGACCACGATCCGGACGATCCTGGCGGTGCTGTTCATATTTTCGCTGACGCCGGTATTCCTGCTCACGCTCAAACCCCTGGACGGCAATTCCATCACTGGCGATATCGGCACCGCTCTGGCAGTTCTGATTGTGTTGTACCTCGGCTTTTTCCTGGTTCTGCTGCTCCGGACCCGCTGGCTGATCGGCCCCCTGGCCCGGCTGCTGAGGGCCGCGCGTCGGCTCCATCTGATCAGTGAACCCCGCCATCGGCGCTGGCAGTTCAAGGCACGCCGGGAAATGCTGCGGCTGTCACGGAGCTTTGGTGATTACCTGCGTGGTGCTCCGGTGTTCGTCTGGCTGTCCATCCTGTTCACCGCCGTGTTTCTGCTTAGCCTGTTCAGCTTCCCGGCGCTGCTGATGCACAGCCTGGACTACAGTGTTGATTATGTGATGTCCGTGGGCCTGCTGGTTGTGACCACCTTCGTGATGTACTTCTCGCCCACGCCGGGCGCCTCAGGCATCTCGGAGGGTGTTTTCGGGAGCTTCTTCCGGGATATCCTCTCGGGAAACCACCTGATTCTGGTCATCGTCTGCTGGCGTCTGCTGACCATCTATCTGGGCATGATTATCGGGCTGGTGGTGCTACAGAAGGAACTTGTTGCCAATCGCAGGAGAGCCGGATGATCTTCCGAAACCCACTCAAGCTGCTGTTTTACCTCTGTCTTCTGGTGGTGTTTCTGCTGGTTGGCTACAAAACCTACCTGAATCTGTTCACGGAGGATTTCGAGGGGGTTCATACCGAGCAGGTAGAACGGATTTATCAGGCACTTGAACCCGGCGAGCCCTTCAGTTTCGCGGTGGTGGGCAATATCAATAATTCGGTGGGCATCTTCGAGGACCGCATCATCCCGGAGCTGAATCGATCCGGGCTGGATTTTCTGGTTTCGGCGGGGAACGCTGTCAGTGGTGGCGGCGAAGACAAGTACCGGGCACTCTACGGCACTCTGAGCCACCTGGAGATCCCCTATCTGCTGACCTTCGGTGCCCACGAGTACGAGGACTTTGGCAGTTTCCGTTTCTACGATCACTTCGGCCCGCACTTCTTCAGTATCGAAGCGGGCAATAGCCGGCTGATTTTTCTGGACAGCACCGGTAAAACTCCCTGGCGCTGGCAGATCCGCTGGCTGAAGGATTTGCTGGCCCAGGACACGTCGAAGGCGAGGATCTTGTTCATCGGGCACCCTCCCCTTCATCCGGACGAGAATGCCCCGTTCGACCAGAAGGATGATTACCTGGCGCCGCCCGAGTTCCGGGACGCCCTTCTACAGGCCATCGAGGAGCATGACGTTGACCGGGTATTTTCAGCCAACCTCTCGCTCTATTCGGAAAAGACGGTAGAAGACACCACCTTCGTTACCACGGGTGGCGCCGGTGGCCTGGTTATGAACAACGACACCAGTTTCTATCACTACGTGCAGGTGAATGTAGACTCAGATGGCGAGGTAACACACCGTCTGCAGCGACTGGAAGTGGGCCAGCACCCGGTTCTGAAGCGGCTGGAAAGTCTCTGGTTCTTTATCTACTCCCTGTTCTACACCGGTTACCTCAACTTTATTCTGATCGTCGCCGTGTTTGCGGCCATTGCGATCAAGCTGTACGGCGCCATTTTCATCGGCAAGGATTATTACCCGGACTACGACCTGGACCCCTCGCCCTGGCTGGACAAACCGATGCGGGTGGCCATGTTTACCAACAACTACCTGCCCTTCATCGGCGGGGTACCCATTTCCATTGAACGCCTGCGCCGGGGCCTGGAAGCGCTTGGCGATAAACTGCTGGTCGTGGCGCCCCGCTACAAGGGGCAGCCGGAAACCGAATCCCACGTTTTGCGAGTGCCCTCGCTACTGGCCATGGGCGAGAAGCGGGAATTCCGGCTGGCCAATATTTTCCTCGGGCGGATTCGCAAACGGGTTCGGGCGTTCAAGCCGGATATCATCCATCTGCACCATCCGTTCTGGCTGGGGTCGCTGGGCCTGTTCGTGGCTCGCACCCTGAATATCCCGGCCATATACACCTACCATACCCGCCTGGAGCATTACGCCCACTTCGTGCCGCTACCCGGCATGCTGTTCCGGAACCTGATTTCGCACGCGCTGATCAAACGCTTTGCCAACAAGTGCGACGGTGTGATCGTGCCTACCTACTCCACGGAGGAATATCTGCGGATGATCGGGGTTAAAACACCGACCTTCGTGCAGCCTACCGGCATTGAATATCACAAGTTCCAGGAGGTTCAGGAAAAGGACGTCGAGCAACTCCGGGAGAAGCTGAAGCTCAGGAATGAGAAAGTGTTTGTCAGTGTTTCCCGGCTCTCGAACGAGAAAAACATCGACTTCATGATTGAGGCCATTGATGCCCTGCGGCGGGAAACCCATGTGCCCTTCCGGTTCCTGATGATCGGCGATGGCCACCAAAAGGACCGCTTGCAGAAGAAGATCGAAGACCTGGGACTTCAACAACACTTCACCCTTGTTGGTGCCGTGCCGCCGGACGAAATGGCCACCTGGTACCGACTGGGGGATGCCTTCCTGTTCGCCTCCATCTCCGAAACCCAGGGCATGGTAATTCTGGAGGCGATGGCTGCCGGTTTGCCGGTCGTAGCGGTTCGCTCCAGTGGCATTGAAGACGTTGTCCGACACGGGTTCAACGGCTTCAAGACGCCGGAAAAACAGGACCAGTGGCGGGCGCAAGTCAAAAAGCTACTGGAAGACGACGATCTGCGTGAAAAACTCTCCGAACAGGCCCTGGAATTTGCCAGGGACTACTCAGTGGAGCAGTTCGCCCAAGACGTCCGCACCATCTACGCCACCACACTCGCCATGGCCGCGAAGAAACGAAAAGGCTCGATAATCCATCCTGAATAGGTGGGGTTACAGTTTTCCGCAGCGGCCTGATCGGGCTAGACTGAATTCACGTATTACAAAGACAGTTTTAGCTATCAGACCTGGTTAATTATCGGAGACTAACGTGAGCGGCATCCCCGTCGGAATCAGCACCTGCCTGCTGGGCAAGGAAGTTCGCCATGATGGCGGCCATAAACATTCCCGCTACTGCACCCAGGTGCTCTCGAAACACTTTGATTTCCGCTCCATCTGCCCGGAGCTGGAAGCGGGCCTGGGCGTTCCGCGCCCGGCGATCCACCTGCGCGAATACAGTGATGGCCTGCGCCTGATCGAGACCAAGGGCGCGGCGGACCATACCGACGCCATGCAGGGCTTTATCGAACAGGTGATGCCGACCCTGGCAGACCTTCGTGGTTACATCCTGATGGCCAAGTCCCCGAGCTGTGGCATGGAGCGGATCAAGGTACATAACGAGGATGGCAATGTAACCCGCCGGGATGGCCGGGGCATGTTTGCCGAGGCGCTGCTGAAGGCCTACCCTCTGATGCCGGTGGAAGAGGAAGGCCGACTGAACGACAACATGATCCGGGAGAATTTCGTTGAAAGAGTTTTCGCCTACGACGACTGGATGCAGAACGTGGCCGGAGACAAGCTCTCGGCCAGGGCGCTGATTGAATTCCATACCCGCCACAAATTCCAGCTTCTGGCTCACTCCGAAAAGATCTACCGCCAGCTTGGTCCGATGCTTGGAGACCTGAAGTCCGAGCCGTTGGAAGACATTGCCGAACGCTATATCCACCAGTTCATGGAGGCCATGAGCAAGAAGGTAAGCCGGGGTTCACACATGAACGCCATGCAGCATCTGATGGGCTACCTCAGGGATTCCATGGGCGATGAAGACCGCAAGGTGTTGATGGAGCAGATGGAGGCCTACCATCGTGGCGAGGTACCGCTGGTGGTTCCCATGACGCTGCTGCGTATGGCCCAAAGAAGGGAGCCGGTGGATTACCTGCATGCCCAGCAGTATTTGACGCCCTACCCAGATGAGCTGGGGCTGCGTAACAACGTCTGAAGATAAAGTTGGGGTCAGATGAAATTTTCATCTGACCCCGAATTCACGCAGTTAGAAACCGTAGAGCAGCGAGAGTGACGTTTCGGTGTCGGTGTTTTCGGAGCCGGCCGGAGCGTCAGACACGTGCTTGACCCGGAAAGCAGCCTTCATGGAGAGATTCCCCACCACGTTCGCCTGCAGCGATGTTTCCGATTCGGTCACCGTGTTGTTTTCGTCCAGGCCAACTTCGGTACTGAGCTTCTGACGGAACAGGGAATTTTCCGAAAGGGCGTAATCAAACTGGCCAGCAAGGCGGGCGATGGCCTCTTCCTCGGTATCCTCGCCTTCCGCATTCACCATATCCAGCTTGTTGTAGCGGTAACCGGCGCCTACTGAGAGGTCCAGAAACGAGCGATCTCCGGAGTTCCAGACCCGGTTGCCGTAACCCGTGGTTACGGTTGATTCGAAGTCGTAGCCGGAGAAGCGATCGTCTTCATAGGAGCCACGGAGAAACCAGTACCGGTTCTCGGCGAACTTGTAGTCGGTCTCCAGGGCGGCCTGATATTTCTCGGCAGTGGTTTCGTCTTCAGTCTCGGAATAGTTGGTGCGGAATTCGCCGGTGTTACGCCAGGTTTCGACTTCATGGACCAACCCCAGGCGACCCTTGATGTTGGTCTCTTCGGTAGTGCCCGAGGTGATCAACACACCCAGCTCGGTTTCGCCCTTCCAGTTGTCTGCCTCCTGCGCACTGGCAAAGGGCGCGATTGCAACTGCGGTAATGGCTACAGCCTGTCGTAAATCCATGAAGTCTCCTTTGGGGGTTGGTCAGGCGCCCTCGGTGCTCCTCGCCCTCTCGCCATCGAGGCTTTTCCGGGCCTGACGTTCTCTTTCAGCCTTTTTCCGGGCCTTGCGCTCGGCAATGATGCGCGCGGCTTCACCACCAACGTGGGCTTCGCCCCGCTCCTCTGCCAGACGCATCTGGCGTTCACGCTCGGCAAACCGGGCTTTCTGCTCTTCGGTCAGCGATTCGATGCACTGATGGCAGCTCACACCCTGTTCATATTCGGGGCGCTGCTTGTCTTCTTCGGTAATCGGCCTGCGGCAGGCATGGCACTGGTCGTAATCGCCACGCTCCAGCCGGTGGTTAACCGTTACCCGGTCATCAAAAACAAAGCACTCTCCGTGCCACAGGCTCTGCTCTTCCGGTACCTCTTCCAGGTATTTCAGGATGCCACCCTTGAGGTGATAGACCTCCTCGAAACCCTGCTCCTTCAGATACGCGGTGGATTTCTCGCAGCGGATTCCACCGGTACAGAACATCGCCACCTTCTTGTGCTTCGAAGGATCCAGGTTCTGTTTCACGTATTCCGGGAACTCCCGGAAGGTATCCGTGGCCGGATTGACGGCATTTTCAAAGGTGCCGATTTCCACTTCGTACTGGTTGCGGGTATCCACCAGCACCACATCCGGATCGGAAATCAGTTTGTTCCATTCTTTCGGATCCACATACGTGCCGACAATCCGCTTCGGATCAATACCGTCCACACCCATGGTGACGATCTCTTTCTTGAGCTTCACTTTGGTGCGTTTGAACGGCTGGATGTCCACAAAGGACTCTTTGTAATCAATGCCGTCGAACCGCTCGTCGCTGGCGATCCAGGCTTTCACGGCATCAATGCCTTCGCGGCTGCCGGCAATGGTACCGTTGATGCCTTCGCGCGCCAGCAGCAAAGTGCCATGCACGTCTTTATCAAGCATCAGATCCAGCAGCGGCTGGCGGAGGGATTTGTAATCGTTCAGGACTGCGAACTTGTACAGTGCGCAGACAACAACATTGTTGCTCATCATGTTCTCCTGCGGGCCGGACCGTAAATCCGGAGCATGGTTTAGAGGTTCATCTGAGGCGGGAGCCTGAGAGGGCGCAAATTTTAACCAACTCAGGCTCACGATCAAGTGCGGGGTTACCCGGGGTTCAACAGGTCACTCCGCCCCGTTGGCCAGTTCGCGCTCAACGACGGCGGAAAGTTGGCCCCAGCCGGGACGGGTCAGGCGGATGTTATCCACCAGAACCGTCGGCGTACTGGTTACCCGAAGCTGCATGGCCACTTGGCGGCTCTGCTCGACAGCTTCCCGGTGCAACTCGGTGGTCATGCACCGGCGGAAGCGCCGCTCTTCAAGGCCCAGAGCACCGGCGTAGCGGGTAAAGGTGGCAACCGGATCGTTCGAGCCGCTCCACTCGGTCTGGGAATCGTACAGGCGTTCGTGCATGGCCCAGTAGGCGTCCTGATCCCCGGCACAGCGTGCTGCCTGGGCGGCTGGCATGGCGTTCTGATGCTGCTGTAATGGCAGATCAAAGTAGACAAAGCGAACCTTGCCCTCAGCCACATACTCTTCCTTCAACTGCTTGCTGGCAGAGGCAAAGTTGCCGCAGGCGGGGCATTGATAGTCGGCAAACTCACGCACCACGACCGGTGCGTCGTCGGGACCCACGGAGACACCGAACTGGTCCAACTGGGCGGGGAAGTCCTCGGCATTCGGAGCGGCCACAGGCAGCCCGTCAGACGTTGGTTTTGGTGGAGCGGTCAGGAAAAATACGCCAAGAAGCACTGCCGCAAGCGCAAGCAGTCCGATACCCGCATACAAAAGCTTGTTTGATTTTCCTTTTTGGGGCGGCGGCGCACCGGTTTCCTTGCGACGTTTTGCTTCACCCATGGAGGGACTCCTTATTGTGTTTATGGTTTCCGGAATTAATTAGCTCGCGACCGTTTTCAGATCGAGCGTGGCACGCTAAGATCCTTTATATTCTACAAAAGTTCCAACAAAAATTAAGGAATCCTCATGCCATTGCCCGCTTCCCTGACAGACTCTCTCTCACTGCCCCTGGTGGCCGCACCCATGTTTCTGATCTCTGGGCCCGAACTGGCGCTCGCCTGCTGCAAGCAGGGCATCGTTGGCAGTTTCCCGGCTTTGAACCAACGCACCAGCGAGGGCTTTGAGGAGTGGCTCATCCAGATGAACGAAGAGCTGGCCGCTTACCGAAGCGCCAATCCGGAAGCAAAAACGGCGCCCTACGCCGTGAACCTGATCGTGCACCGGACCAATCCGCGCTGGCAGGCAGACCTGGAACTGTGTGTTAAACACAAGGTGCCCATTATCATCACCTCCCTGGGCGCCGCCAGCCAGGTGGTGGAGGCGGTGCACAGCTACGGCGGGGTGGTGTTCCATGACGTGACCAACCAGAAGCATGCCCGCAAGGCGGCCGAAGCCGGTGTGGACGGCATTATTGCCGTGGCAGCGGGTGCCGGTGGCCATGCGGGCACGATCAACCCGTTCGTTCTGGTGCATGAAATCCGGGAAGTCTTTGACGGCACGATTTTGCTGGCCGGGGGGCTATCCCATGGTGAGGATCTGCTGGCGGCCCAGGCCCTCGGTGCGGACCTGGCCTACCTGGGTACCCGTTTTATAAACACGTTCGAGTCCCAGGCCGATGAGGCCTACCGGAACATGATCATTGAGGCAGTGTCTGGCGACATTATTCATACGCCGGCGGTATCCGGTGTGCCCGCCAGTTTTATGCGCCAGAGCCTGGAAGCGGCCGGCTTCCCCATGGACGAACTGAACCAGGCCGGCGAGATCAACTACGGCGAAAAACTGAAGCCTATTGATGATGAAGCAAAGGCCTGGAAAACCGTGTGGTCCGCCGGCCAGGGGGTCAGCCAGATCCACGACGTGCTGTCCGTCTCGGAACTGGTGAGCCGTCTGACCGAGGAGTACAGAAACGCCCGGGAGCGCCTGTTATCGACAGGTTCCTAAACCTGGAACTGTGAGGCTTTATCCTTCAACGAGGTCAGTGTCCGGGCAATCTGGCCGCTGGCCTCGTCGGAGCGCTCAATGGCTTCCACCGTCTCTCGGGAGGAGCCTGCAATATCGCTCACGCTCACGCTGACCTCACTGGCATGCCGGCCCTGCTCTTCCGCCACGGATGAAATAGCCATGGCCCGATCCTGAAGGCTGCTGAGCAGCTGGTTGATCCGGTCGAAATGCTCGTCAGCCCGACGGAATTCCGACGACGACTCTGCAACCTGGCCTGACACTTCACCGATAGCGCTGACCGCCTGTTGGCTGCCCTTCTGCAAACGCTCAATGATGGACTGGATCTCCGTGGTGGACTCCTGGGTCCGGCTTGCCAGGGTGCGGACCTCATCGGCCACCACGGCGAAGCCCCGGCCGGATTCTCCTGCGCGGGCCGCCTCAATAGCGGCGTTGAGAGCCAGCAGGTTGGTTTGCTCTGCGATGGCACCGATCACCGACAGCACCGAACCGATTTCCTTGCTCTGGTGGTCCAGCTGATTAACCGCATCTACTGCCTGCTCAACGTTACGGACCACCTGATCCAGCCGGTTTCGCACATCCCGGGAAATACCGGCGGTGGCCTCGCTCTCGGAACTGACATTACTCACCGATCCGGCGATGTCCTGTATGTTCTCAGCCACCTCAGAGATGCTGCGGGACATGGCTTCCATGGTGCCAGACACCTCGGCTACGTCCTGCTCCTGACGATTCACCGCGGCCACGGCACTACGGCTTATGTCGCCCTGAGCCTGGGCCTGGCCGGCTGCCGATTCAGCGGACTCTTTCACGTCGGAGACCAGCTCCTGGATTCGTCCAATAAAGCGGTTCACGCCTTGCGCCATTTCCGTGAGCTCATCCTTGCCTTTCATGGAAACCCGGCGGGTGAGATCGGCCTCGCCATCGGCGATACCCCAGATCGCCGAGCTCAAACGGAAAACTCTGGGCAGCAAGCCTCCACCGAGCACCAGGGCCACCAGCAGGATCAGAACCACCACGGAACCGATTGCCAACATGCTCAAATTGGCGGAGAGGCTCGAGGCTTCGGTATTCAACGCCTCCACAGTGTTCTGGATTCTGGAGCGAGTGTCAGCGTCCATACTCGCCAACTGCTGCTGAAGGCGCTGGTTAACCTGCTCGGTTTCTGATTCGAGGGTGTCATGCAGCGCGTCGATGCTGCCGGTGATGGTAGTGCTGAATTCCTGCTCCAGAGCCGCCAGGTCCTGATTGATGCCTTCGAGCGACAGTCCCAGCTTCAGCTGACCAATGGCGGAACCCTGGGGAGCGATATCGGCAGTAATGATGACCACGTTGGGGTCGCGACTTGCCGCATCCAGGACCCGATTTGCCGCACCGCGACCTTCCCCCTGCTCCATTAAGGTGCGCACCCGGTCATCGGTGCGGTCCACATAACGGGTCAGGCGTTCACCGTACTGGTCGTAATACACGGCAAACAGAACCGATTCACGTGCGTCGGCCAGTTCGACAAGATCGGTGAGGCGCGGGACATCCCGATCCCAGATCAGCGGGGCCGCAACAGCGGCGAGGACGTCAGCCAGACCCTGGGCTTCCGCCATTACAGCGGTGCGAACGTTGCCGGCAACGCGTTCCTGCTGCGCCGTCTGCTGGCGGGTGAGTTCGGCGGAGAGTTCCTCGGTGGTCTTCTGCCGCATGGTCTCCAGGCGGGATCGGACATCCTCACGGGTATCACCGAAGGAGGCACTGACCTGCTGGCTGCTGGCCTCAAGGGCGGACCCTGCGGTGTCTACCAGGCGCTCTACCTGGCTGGAAATCAGCCACTGGCTGACCAGGACCTGAACCAGACCGGCAACGACCAGAACAACAAAAACCGGTCGGAGAAGGCGGCTAGAGATCAGCCGCCGGATAAAACTGAGTGACATACGGACTCCGCTAGCATGTGTGCTTCATGCATCCTGCACAGTCGGCAACAGCGTCCCTGCCTGGCGTGTCCGTATGTATAGCAAAACCCGGGCCGGAGTGGGCCGCATTTATGTACGGGTTTTGTAGTTAATCGTCATCGCTTTCTTCCAGATCGATTTCGTCGGCGATGAAGTTGTTCCCGTTCCTCGAATATTCAACTTCGAGAATCAAAAGCTCGCCATCATCAAAACGATCAATAATTTCACTTTGAGTATTACTGTCGTAAACCGCTGGTCCGGCATCGATCGATACACCGAGAACCGTGATGGTGCTCGGAGTGATGCTCGTAAGCTTTCCTTCAAGCTCGTAAAGATCTCGATCATCGAAATCTGCAATTTCGTCATCAACCTCCACCTTCAAAGCTTCGATAAATACATCTGCACCCTGCTCTTTCTCAATGCCCTCGACCTCCACTGTGGTCGAACCAATGGGGAGGGTCTGGAATGAGATACCAGAGCCGTCTTCGACAGTGAAGGCAGTCGTCGACGAAATCCGAACTTCAACACCGCCGACTAGGAAAGAGTTGTCAGCAGAGGAAGAAACTACTCCCTTCACTTTCGCATTGCCGTCCCGGATCTCAATTTCCTCCGCTTCAACAACCGTATCCGAGACGAACTGCCCTTCCACCTGTATCAGGAGCCCTTCGGTAAGCTCGTCGAGAGTAATGCTGTCATCCAGTTCGGTTGCATCTGTCACCCGAACGGTCAGACCTCCCATCGTAAACTCTCCCGGGCGTGAGCTGATACCGGAAGCGGTATAGGGCGCATCAATTATCGCGGTGAACTCGATATCGTCAGCACTGCTGCGACTGAAGCGTCGGGCGTCGTCCCGGTCAATGGTAGCGGCAGTCAACACGCTTCCTGACAGGGTTCCCTCTACCTCCAGGACAGCGCCGTTGATCAGGTTCGCCTCGGTCAGGTCTGATCCGAAACTGACGCTGTTCTCATCATATTCAACGGTGATCGTGCCAATCGTGAATTGATTCTGGGATATATCCACCGCTGACAATGTGCCTTCCAACTCGATACTAGTCAGATCCGGATTGATGACCGCGATGTAGCCGGCCCGATAGGAGCCATCGGCCTGACGCCAGGCGCTGACACGGACATGATCTGTGATAGAGGGTTCGCCAAGCAGTGTGGCGTAAGTTGTGCCGCGAACCACCGTCTGGCGATCAACCCGCACGGATTGCCCCATCACTGAAAGGGTCACGAATTCACCGGCACCACTTGGATCGGCGGTCACTAGGTCTACCGGACCCCGCAATGTATCGTCGTAACTGAGCTTCTCGGCCGTGCCTTCGCCATCATCAAACCACTCGCCTTCAACCCTGAGAATCATTCCTTCACTCAGAAGGCCTTCAGCAGTGATGCCGTCATTGCTTTCCACTTCCCGATTCGGAATGTCATCGGTGCTGAATTCAACGCCATTAACAAAAACACTTCCGAATCCGGAAACCGGACCAACGCTGGACCCGGTGCCCCGGATACCACCATCGGCAACATCAAGGCCTCCGCCAGCGCCACCGCAGGCGGAGATCGCCCCGAAGACCACTGTGCCGGCTGCCAGCCCAATAACACGATTGCAGAAGTGCCGTTTCATAACCTTTATCTCCGTAACCGGCGTTCCTGGCCGGCATCTGTCATATCGCTTGTTTAAAGCGCCTGCGGAAACTTTTTTATTCCCCACCCCGGCCGCCTTTTCCGGCGGGCTCTTCAAAGAAGAAGATGCTCACGCCGGTTCGGACGGGCTCACCGGATACACTTTCAGGCTCTTGACCGGATATATCCCGATCATGGGGACCAAGCCACTTGTCCAGTTCTTCCAGAAGAGACTGGGAACGTTCGGCTGCGTGCCTGCGCCAGCGCTCCATCACTTCCGGAGGGATATTGTTGTAGGTCAGGGTTCTCTGGAACAGAGGTGGCTGCCCGGACTCGTCACTGACCAGATTGTGATCAATGGTTGCGATGAGATCCGATACGTCTTCACCGAAAATCTGCAGCATTTCCTCGCTGTCTCCTGCCGGGACAAAGGCCCTTTGCTGCAGGACCAGGCGGCCAGATTCCCCCTCCACGGAAACCACCCCCACCCGAAGCAGTTCATCCAGCACGGAACGGGGCGGCATGTCGCCACTGTAGCGTTTGACCAGCTCGCTGAAGCTTGCAGGCCCGTCGAAAGCCAGCATTGCAGGCTCTCCGTCCTTGGCCTGAAACACCGCATCGTGGACCCAGCCCGATACCACCCGGGACGCCCGGTTGGTATGAAGCACGTCGCGGCTCCCAGCATCCTCCCCTGCCAGGATCTCCCGCTGGCGTTTGACTTCCTTTCGGGTCAGCCCGGTCATTACTGCAGCCCGTGAGTCCGTGGGCTTTCTCCGGTCGTCGGTGAAGTCCTCCAGGGCGGCTTCCACGTAGGCACGTTTAACCAGCTCGGAGAACTCACCGAAAGGAATACCATTGCGCAACAGCAACCTCGCCAGAGGGCGCAGAATGCGAAACAGCGCTTGATGCAGGGGGTTGGGCTTTTTCATGTTTGGGATTGTATTCCCATAGCGACTTCGAAAGCCAGGATGCGGGCCGACAACTGTCCGACCCGCACCTTCGGCTCACTGATCAATCATCATTGCTGCCATTGCCGTCGTCACTATCGTCATCGACTTCGACGTTGTCGGTGAGCTCATACTCGCCACCGCTGGTCTGGCGATACTCGATTTCCACTTCATCACCAACCTGGGCGCCGGACAGGCTGTAGCCATTTCGGAGCACCTCAAGATTCATGATGGTGATGGAATCGGCTCCGATGGCACTCACCCGTGCCTCAAGCTCAAAATCGTCATCGTCATCGTCATCCTCACGCTCGATGCTGATGGCCTCGAGGAATCCGCCTTCACTGCTCTGCTGGCGACCTTCAATTTCGAGATAGTCACCCACCTGCAGGCTCTGGATATCCTGGACGCGACTGCGAAGGCCATCTTCGTCATCGTCGTCGTCATCAATCAGGGTGTTGCCGGTCAGCTGAACCCGGACGCCACTGACGACCATGGTTTCATTGGTCAGATCAAGAGACTCGATGCGACCATCCAGCTCGGCATCGGAATCCCGGCCTTCGATCTCTTCAGCCACCAGGACGCCATTGCGGAAATCCCCTTCCACTTTCACGAACAGGCCATCCGCAAGGCTGCTTTCGCGGAGATCGTCGAACTCGGTGCCCCCATCAATCTGGACGCGCACCCCATTTACCGAGAACTGTCCGCTGGCGGCGTCATAGTCATAAATGCTTCCGGAGATTTCGACATCGTCATCATCGTCGAAGAGGTCATCCTCATCATCGATTTCCTCGGCCAAGATGGTGTTGCCGTTCAGCGTCCCTTCCACTTCGACAGCGATTCCGTTTGCCAGGTCATCGAGGGAGAAATCATCGTCTCCTACCGCACTGGTGTAATCGATAATAAAACCGTTGATGGTGAAGGTCTGGGCGCTTGTGTCCAGATCGGCAACAACGCCTTCGATTTCTACTTCGTTGTTGTCATCGAATTCCAGGCCAATGGCCCGGGCACCAACAAAGCTTGCCCGGAAGCTGCCATCCTCAAGACGCCAGGCGCTGACCCTTACGCGATATCCCTGGGGGTTGCCAGCCAGGGTCGTCGGAGTCACGCCACGAAAGACAGTTTTGCCGTCCAATGCGATAGTCTGGCCCAGCATCGTGAGACTTCCGGTGCGGGTTACATCGTCCCAGCTCATACCGGAAATCGGTCCGCGCAGGGTATCGTCGTAACTGACCCTGTCGGCCCGGCCCTGGCCACGGTCATCCCAGTCGCCCTTAATTTTAAGGATCATGCCCTTTTCGAGCTGGTCCTCACGCTCCAGACCATCGTCGCTGCTAACGCTGCCATCGGTCCCAAAGCGAGTACCGTTAACGTAAACACTGCCGAAGCCCGATACCGCCCCGACACTGGTACCGGATGAGGTGCCACTGGTAGAGGTGTCTCCGGAGCCTCCGCCGCCACAAGCGGCAAGGGCACCGGCCAGAGCTCCCGTCATGGCCAGCTTCACTGCGATTGCTAAAGGTTTGCGATTCATCGTCCTTCTCCAGGCTTGTTATTGCGTCCGCGGGCGACCGCGTTTAAACACCCGATCTTAAATTGGGATATTTTTCCCAATCTTGTATTTGGGAATTTAATCCCATTTTTTGCGCCTGTCCAGTTTTTGATCATGAAAATTTTGTGAACTTTATGGAGCGGGAAACGTAAATCTTTGAACAGTCAGCCAAAACAGGTTCATTACTATGCTGGGATTTTTGAAAGGCGATCCGAGGAAAAAACTGCAGAAGGAATACGAGGCGAAGCTCGCCAAAGCACTGGATGCCCAGCGCAACGGCGATCTGAGAACCCATGGAACCCTCATGGAGGAGGCAGAAAAGATCTACGCCGAGATCCAGGCGCTGGACGAAAAGAAATAAGCGGGGGGAGCGTTTACTCCCCCATCAATTGCCGGATGCGGTGATTGAGACGGGCCACTTCCCGACGCATTTCCTCCACCTCATCGAGCAGTTCCAGAGACATGGCCAGGCCGGGCAGATTCATTTTCAGGTCCCTCTGTAATCTCTGCGCTTTGCGCAATCGGCTCAGGGCAGCGACATCGAACTCCCATTGCCGTGCCTCCGGGTAATCTTCCAGCGGGGCAATGATCCCGTAGTCCACCAGTTTTATGACAAACTCGGCATGGCACTCGCCACGCTCGCATATTTCACGCAGGGTGAAGGTGCTGCCATCCTGGTCGACCACCTCTACCGTCAAAATATGATCCTGCTTGCTCATACCTTACTCCCGCTTACACGTGAAGCTTGCTGCGTGGATTGAAGTTTTTCTCTGCCTCGGCCAGTTGCTCGTAGAGCTTCTCGGCCTCGGCGCTGTGTTTCTCGGGCATGGTGATCTGCAGAATGACAATCTGATCACCCGGATGCTTGCCCGGGAACCCCTTGCCCTTGAGCCGCAGCTTCCGGCCACTGGTGGAGCCCTTCGGCACTTTCACATTTACCTTTGAGCCTACGGTTGGCACGGTCACCGTTGCCCCCAGAGCCGCTTCCCACGGCGCTATCGGCACAGTAACCATGACATCCCGGCCCTCCACGGAAAAATGTGGATGCGGCGCAAACTCGACTTCAATGAACAGATCGCCCGGCTCAGCACCGCCCACACCCGGCGAACCCTGGCCTTTGAGGCGGATGTGCTGGCCTTCGCGCATGCCGGCGGGGATCTTCACTTTCAGGGTCTTTTGCCGGGGAATCACCCGGCCATGTTCATCGGCCTCATGTACCGCAAAAGAAACCTGCTTTTCACAGCCGTGAAACGCTTCTTCGAGGAACAGGGCGAGCCTCGCATGCACATCCTCACCGCGCATTCTCATGTTCTGGCGGAAACCGCCACCACCGTAGCCCCCGGAGAAACCGCCCTGGCGACCACCTCCGAATATCTCCTCGAAGAAGTCGCTGAACTGGCGCGCGTCGGCATCGGTATAACCTCCGCCACCGAAACCGGCACCGCTTTGCCAGCCCGGAGGCGGCTCGAAAGAACCATCCGCCCTGGCGCCGTATTTACGCAGCTGGTCGTACTCCGCGCGCTTCTCGGGATCTTTCAGTACTTCGTAGGCTTCACCCACTTCCTTGAATTTGGTGTCGGCGTCCTCTTCCTTACTGACATCCGGATGGTATTTCCGTGCCAGCTTTCGGTAGGCTTTTTTTATCTCCTCGGCGGAGGCAGACTCACTCACACCGAGCACGGCGTAATAGTCTTTGAAGTCCATCAGGATCCTCACCACTGGTTATTCTGCTGGGCGTACGCCCGCTTACTAACCACTATATTTGATGAGATTGGGGAAATTACAAGGGGAAGGTCGTTCGTACTTGAGGTGGGTCAGGCATTTGGGGCGGAGATCCGCCCCAAATGAATAACATAACTTACTTAACTTTCGGATCCAGCTCACCGGAGGCGTAACGCTCGAACATGCGCTCAAGGTTCACCGGCTTGATCTTGCTGGCGTTGCCGGCACAACCAAAGGCTTCGTAACGCGCCACGCATACGTCGGTCATGGCCTTCATGGTTTCCTTGAGGAATTTGCGCGGGTCGAACTCGGCCGGGTTTTCAGCCAGGAAGCGACGGACCGCGCCGGTGCTGGCCAGGCGCAGGTCGGTGTCGATGTTGACCTTGCGCACGCCGTGCTTGATGCCCTCTACGATTTCCTCGACCGGTACGCCGTAGGTTTCCGGGATCTCACCACCGTATTCGTTGATGATCTTCAGCCACTCCTGGGGTACGGAGCTGGAGCCGTGCATAACCAGGTGGGTATCCGGGATGCGGGCATGGATGGCTTTGATCTGGTCGATGGCCAGGATGTCGCCTGTGGGCGGACGGGTAAACTTGTAAGCACCGTGGCTGGTGCCGATGGCGATGGCCAGGGCGTCAACATGGGTTTTCTTGACGAAGTCCGCCGCTTCTTCCGGGTCGGTCAGCATCTGGCTGTGGTCCAGGGTGCCTTCGGCGCCGATGCCGTCTTCTTCACCGGCCTGGCCGGTTTCCAGGGAACCCAGGCAACCCAGCTCGCCTTCTACGGAGACGCCACAGGCGTGGGCCATTTCAACGGTGCGACGGGTTACGTCGACGTTGTAGTCGTATTCGGTGGGGGTTTTACCGTCTTCACCCAGGGAGCCGTCCATCATCACGGAGCTGAAGCCCAACTGGATGGAGCGCTGGCACACGGAGGGGCTGGTGCCATGATCCTGGTGCATGACCACCGGGATGTGCGGGAATTCTTCGATGGCCGCCAGGATCAGGTGGCGCAGGAAGGGGGCGCCAGCGTATTTGCGGGCACCGGCGGAAGCCTGGACAATCACCGGGGAGTCGGTTTTGTCGGCGGCTTCCATGATGGCGCGCATCTGTTCCAGGTTGTTGACGTTAAAGGCTGGCACACCGTAACCATGCTCGGCGGCGTGATCCAGCATTTGCCGCATCGAAATCAGGGCCATGGGTCGTCTCCTTCATTTGGACTATGGGTAGTTGAATTCTGTTTCTGTGCAGGACTCCTCTGGTCTGGCCTGGGAGTCTGCTGCGGCAGGTGGGGGAATCCTTCCCGGGACACGCTGTTAATACGTCCCTGTACGCTTGACTGCAGCATCCTTGCTGCAGACAGTCCCGGGAAGGATTCCCCCACCTGCCTTGCGATTCTGGTCTTGTTGTTGGAGCCGATCAGAACCGCTTTTGTTTGTTTACTCGCCGCGTTCTTCCAATACGGCTACCGCCGGCAGGGTCTTGCCTTCGACGAACTCGAGGAACGCGCCACCACCGGTGGAGATATACGAGATTTTGTCAGCAACGCCGTACTTGTCAACGGCGGCGACGGTGTCACCACCGCCAGCGAGGGAGAAGGCGTCGCTTTCGGCGATGGCATTAGCAAGCGCTTTGGTGCCATTGCCGAACTGGTCGAATTCAAAAACGCCAACCGGGCCGTTCCAGAGGATCGTTTTGGCGTTTTTCAGCAGTTCAGCGAATTCGCCCGCGGTCTCCGGGCCCACATCGAGAATCATGTCGTCGTCGGTGACGTCGGAGATGTTCTTGACGGTTGCGGTGGCGGTTTCGGCGAACTCGCTGGCAACAACCACGTCGACCGGCAGCGGGATTTCAACGCGACTGGCGATCTCTTTGGCGGTGTCGATCAGGTCATGCTCGCACAGGGACTTGCCCACCGGGTGACCAGCAGCGGCCAGGAAGGTGTTGGCGATGCCGCCGCCCACGATGATGGAGTCACAAACTTTTTCAAGCGCGTTGAGCACGTCCAGTTTGGTAGAGACCTTGGAGCCACCAACGATGGCAACCACCGGTTTGGACGGGTTGTCCAGGGCTTTGCCCAGGGCTTCAAGCTCGGCCGCCAGCAGCGGGCCGGCGCAGGCCTCTGGGGCGAATCTGGCCACGCCGTGGGTAGAGGCCTGGGCGCGGTGCGCCGTGCCGAAGGCGTCCATGACGTAGACATCGCACAGGGCCGCGTACTTCTTCGCGAGGTCTTCGTTGTCTTTCTTTTCGCCCTTGTTGAAGCGAACGTTCTCGAACAGGACAACTTCGCCATCGGCGACTTCAACGCCGTCCAGATAGTCCTTGATCAAGCGGACTTCCTGGCCGAGGACTTTGGTCAGGTGATCAGCAACGGGCTTCATGGAGGAAGCTTCGTCGTACACGCCTTCTTCCGGGCGGCCCAGGTGGGACATCAGCATGACTTTAGCGCCGGCGTCTTTAGCAGCCTTGATGGTGGGCAGTGAGGCGCGGATGCGGGCGTCGCTGGAGACTTTGCCGTCCTTGACCGGCACGTTCAGGTCTTCGCGGATCAGCACTCGCTTGCCAGCGAGGTTAAGGTCGGTCATTTTCTTGATGGCCATAACGTTCTTCCCTTGATCAGATCTTGCACACTTGAAATCTGGTCTGGCTGTCGGATTTTCACTACGTTCAATCCGACCTACGGTAGGTCGGTTCGAGCGCAGCGATAACCGACAATCAGGTTTTTTGTTTCGTCAGCCAACTACGGCTGACATCGAGCATCCGGTTCGCGAACCCCCACTCATTATCGAACCAGCACAGCACTTTCACCATGGTGCCGCCGCTGACCCGGGTCTGTCCGCCGTCGACAACGCCGGAGTGGGCGTCGTGGTTAAAATCGGAGCTGGCCAGCAGTTCGTCGGTATAGCCGAGTATGCTCTTTAACGGGCCGTTGGCGGCCTCTTCTAACAGGTTGTTCACCGCTGCCACGTTGGTGGCTTTGCCCACGTTCACCACCATGTCGATGGCGGAGACATTCATGGTCGGCACCCGCATGGCGACCGAACTGAACTTGCCTTCCATGCTCGGCAGCAACCGCTCAATACCTTTCGCAAGACCGGTTTCCACCGGAACGATGTTGTGCAGGGCGCTGCGGGTTCGTCGCAAATCCTGGTGGTGGTAGGCATCGATAACCGGCTGGTCATTCATGGCCGCGTGAATCGTGGTGGTACTGCCCTGCTGCACGCCAAAGGCGTCGTCCAGCACCTTGATCACAGGCACCAGGCAGTTGGTGGTGCAGGAGGCGGCTGCAACGATCACGTCTTCCGGTGTGAGATCAGCGTGGTTGACCCCGTAGACAACGGTGCGGTCCACATCGGACTCGGCCGGCTGCGAGAAGAGCAGGCGTCTGGCCCCGGAATCGATGTGCTTCTCGGCCGTAGCACGATCCGAGAAGGCGCCGGAACATTCCAGTACCAGATCGACATCAAGCAGGCGCCAGGGCAGCTCTGCCGGGTCAGCGTGACTCAACACGCGGATGGCATCGCCATTGACCATCAGGTCCTGACCCGATACCGAAATGTCACCCTGGAAACGCCCGTGGGTGGAATCGTATCGGGTCAGGTGGGCAATGGTGTCGATATCCGACAACTCGTTGATCGCGACCACCTGAAGGTGATCGCGGAAGCCGTTTTCATAAAGCGCACGCAACACGCACTGGCCGATTCGGCCGTACCCGTTGATGGCGACACGAAAAGGCGCAGAGTCCGTCATCAGGCGTCCAGAAGCTCAGCAGCCACTTCCAGGACATTGTCGACGGTAAAGCCGAATTCCTTGAACAGCTCACCGGCCGGGGCGGACTCACCGAAGGTGGTCATGCCGATGATGCGACCGTCCAGGCCAACGTACTTGTACCAGTAATCGGCAATGCCGGCTTCAATGGCGATGCGGTTGGTGACATCCAGCGGCAGGACCTGCTGCTTGTACTCGGCGCTCTGGGCATCGAACACGTCCGTGGACGGCATGGAAACCACGCGCACGTTCTTGCCCTGATCACGAAGCTGGGCAGCCGCATCCTGCGCCAGGCCGACTTCGGAGCCGGTGGCAATCAGGATCAGGTCCGGCGTGCCTTCGCTGTCTGACAGGATATAGGCGCCCTTGGCTACGTCCGCCAGCTGTTGGGCATCGCGCGGCTGTGCCGGCAGCCCCTGACGGGAGAAGACCATGGCGGTCGGGCCATCGGTGCGCTCAAGAGCTGCTTTCCAGGCCACTGCGGATTCAACAGTATCCGCCGGACGCCACATGCTCATGTTGGGGGTGGTGCGCAGACTGGCCATCTGCTCGATAGGCTGGTGAGTCGGGCCATCTTCACCCAGGCCGATGGAGTCGTGGGTGAACACGAAGATGGAACGCTGCTTCATCAGCGCAGCCATGCGCACGGCGTTGCGGCAATATTCCATGAAGATCAGGAAGGTCGCGCCGTAGGGCACGAAACCGCCGTGCAGGGCGATGCCGTTCATGATCGCAGCCATGCCGAATTCACGGACACCGTAATAGATGTAGTTACCGCTGGCATCTTCCTTGGTCAGACCCTTGGTGTCGGACCAGATAGTCAGGTTGGAACCGGCCAGGTCGGCAGAGCCGCCCATCAGTTCCGGCAGCAGCGGGCCGTAAGCGTTCAGAGTGTTCTGGGACGCCTTGCGGGAAGCCACAGTCTCGGCCTTGTCCTGGCATTCCTGGATGTAAGCCTGGGCCTTCTCGGCAAAGTCGGCGGGCAGGTCGCCAGCCATGCGGCGCTTGAACTCAGCCGCCAGTTCCGGCTCCGCTTTTTCGTAGGCGGCAAACTTCTGTTCCCACTCGGACTGGGCAGCGGCACCTTTTTCACGGGCGTTCCAGGCACTGGCGATGTCGGCCGGAATTTCGAACGGACCGTACTGCCAGCCCAACTGCTCGCGGGTCAGGGTGATTTCGTCGTCACCCAGGGGGGCACCGTGACAGCTTTCCTTGCCCTGTTTGTTCGGGGAACCAAAGCCGATGATGGTCTTGCAGCAGATCAGCGTGGGCTGTTCGGTGTTGGCACGGGCGGCTTCGATCGCGGCGCGAATGGCGTCAGCATCATGGCCGTCGACTGCGGGAATCACCTGCCAGCCGTAAGACTCGAAACGCTGCGGGGTGTTATCAGTAAACCAGCCATCCACTTCGCCATCGATGGAGATGCCGTTGTCGTCATAGAAGAACACAAGCTTGCCGAGGCCGAGGGTGCCTGCCAGGGAGGCAACTTCGTGAGAGATGCCTTCCATCAGGCAGCCGTCGCCGAGGAACGCGTAGGTGTAGTGGTCAACAATCTCGTGGCCCGGACGGTTGAACTGCGCTGCCAGGGACTTCTCGGCAATGGCAAAACCAACGGCGTTGGCAATGCCCTGGCCCAGAGGACCAGTGGTGGTTTCAATGCCCGGGGTGTAGCCGTACTCGGGGTGGCCCGGCGTCTTGGAGTGCAACTGGCGGAAGTTCTTGATGTCGTCGATGGAAACGTCGTACCCGCTCAGGTGCAGCAGGGAATACTGCAGCATGGAGCCGTGACCGTTGGACAGCACGAAGCGGTCCCGGTTGGCCCACTGAGGGTTGGCCGGGTTGTGGCTCAGGTAATCGTTCCACAGAACCTCGGCGATATCCGCCATACCCATGGGCGCACCCGGGTGGCCGGACTTGGCTTTCTGAACCGCATCCATGCTCAGCGCGCGAATGGCGTTGGCGAGATCTTTACGAGACGGCATTGACGTTTCTCCAGTGTTTTGCAGGAAAAGAATTCGTAGTGATTAAAGGGCGATCAAAATGAGGCGCGTATTTTCGCCGATTAGTGTGTGCCGGGGCAAATCGGCATGTGCCTGTTTCACGATTGTTTGCCTGTGGATTTCCGAAAGGTCTGATTTCAAAGAACGATAAATCTATATCAAAATTTTTTGATATGCCTATTGATTGACCACCCGAAGCCCCCTACACTTCGTTTCCATGACATCCATGAACACATACGCCGACAACCTGTCCTCCGTGGACGCACTGGCCCCGATCTTCAAAGCGGGCGGGGATCCGTTGCGGCTGGAGATTCTGCGTGTGTTGAGACGGGATACGTTCGGAGTTCTGGAGCTCAGCCAGTTGTTTGATATGCGCCAGTCCGGTATGAGCCACCACCTGAAGGTAATGAACAAGGCTGGTCTGCTTGAGCCCCAGCGTGAAGGCAATGCGATTTTCTATCGCCGCCCGCTGCACCTGGACAGCGACAAGCCAACCGACCAGACCATCCGACAGATATTTGAAGCGGTAGACCGGGTGCCACTGCCACCACATCTGCAGGAGCGCATTGAGGCCATTCGCACTCAGCGCGCAGACCAGTCCCAGGCTTTCTTCGCCCGGCATGCAGAGCAGTTCCGCGAGCAGCAGGAACTGATCGCCGCTTTTGATCTTTACGCAGAGCCGGTCGCGGAAATGATCCGCAAACGGTCCCGCAAACATCAATGGCAGGCCGCACTGGAAATCGGCCCCGGCGAGGGTGCCTTCCTACCGGTTCTGGCAGAGCTTTGTGGGCATGTGGTTGCCCTGGATAACAGCCGGGACATGCTGGCCAAGGCCACCCGCACCTGCATTGACGAACGGCTGAACAACATCGACCTGATAGAAGGTGTTACCGACACCCTGCTGGCCAGGGGCGACGCCTTCGACCTGGTCGTTGCGAATATGGTTCTGCATCACGTGCCCAGCCCCGCTGACATCTTCCTTGATGCCGCGGCGTTGATGAACAACGGCGGCTGCTTCGTAATCAGCGACCTGTGCAGTCACGACCAGGACTGGGCAAAAGCAAACTGCGGTGATCTCTGGCTCGGGTTTGAGCCGGAAGAGCTTACCACCTGGGCCGCGGACGCCGGCCTGGTTGCCGGAGAACAGCTGTTTATCGGCTTGCGGAACGGGTTCCAGATCCAGGTTCGGGAATTCTGGAAACACAGCGGTCAGATTTGACGACCTGGATCGCAATATCAACAAATTTTGATATACGGATACGTAGTTTTACGTATCCTCACACAGACCAACAAACCGGATACCGGAAAGCGCTTTAAGAAAACCGCTTACCGGCCTGAATTTGAATCGCTCACAGAGGAGCATGCGCTATGGCTGACTACAACATCTTCACTTCCGAATCGGTCTCTGAAGGCCATCCGGACAAACTGGCAGACCAGATCTCTGATGCCGTGCTGGATGCCATCCTGACCGACGATCCCCATGCCCGCGTTGCCTGCGAGACCATGGTAAAAACCGGTGTGGCCATCGTTGGCGGTGAGATCACCACCAGCGCCTGGGTGGATCTGGAAGACCTGGTGCGCGGTGTCATCAAGGACATCGGCTACACCTCCTCGAAAGTGGGCTACGACGGCGACACCTGCGGCATCATCAACATTATCGGCAAGCAGTCCGTCGATATTGCCCAGGGCGTCGACCGCCAGAAGCCGGAAGACCAGGGCGCCGGCGACCAGGGCCTGATGTTCGGCTATGCCAGCAACGAAACCGATGTACTGATGCCGGCGCCAATCACCTTCTCTCATCGTCTGGTTCAGCGCCAGGCCGAAGCCCGCAAGAGCGGCCTGCTGCCGTGGCTGCGCCCGGACGCCAAGAGCCAGGTTACCTGCCGCTACGAAAACGGCCGGGTTGCTGGTATCGACGCAGTGGTTCTGTCCACCCAGCACGATGAAGACGTGACCCAGGAAGACCTGAAAGAAGCGGTGATGGAGCTGATCGTCAAGCACGCGCTGCCAGCTGAACTGCTGCACAAGGACACCCAGTTCCACATCAACCCGACCGGCAAGTTCGTGATCGGTGGCCCCGTTGGCGACTGTGGTCTGACGGGCCGCAAGATCATCGTAGACACGTACGGCGGCATGGCACGCCACGGTGGCGGTGCTTTCTCCGGAAAGGATCCGTCCAAGGTTGACCGCTCCGCCGCCTACGCCGGCCGCTACGTTGCCAAGAACATCGTCGCCGCCGGACTGGCTGACAAGTGTGAGATCCAGGTGTCCTACGCCATCGGTGTGGCGCAGCCGACGTCGATCTCCCTGAACACTTTCGGCACCGGCAAGATCAGCGACGACAAGATCATTGAACTGGTGCGCGACAACTTCGACCTGCGGCCCTACGCAATTACCAACATGCTCGATCTGCTGCATCCGATGTATCGGGCAACAGCCGCCTACGGCCACTTCGGTCGCGACCCCTATGAAATGACGGTTGGCGGCAAAACCTTTACCGCCTTCCCGTGGGAGAAGACCGATCGCGCCGCGGCCCTGAAAGATGCGGCTGGTATCTAAACCGATTTCGGGCGTATGTCATCAGGCATACGCCCAAGCCAAACTGATTGAACTGACAGGAGAACACCATGAGCACTCCCGCAGAAAAGCTGAACAGCTTTGACGACTACAAAGTTCGCAATATTTCCCTGGCCGGCTGGGGCCGCAAGGAAATCAACATCGCTGAAGGCGAAATGCCGGCCCTGATGAAGCTCCGCGAGAAATACAAAGCCGAGCAGCCGCTGAAAGGCGCCAATGTGATGGGCTGTATCCACATGACCATCCAGACCGCCGTGTTGATCGAGACGCTGATTGAACTGGGTGCGAACGTGCGCTGGTCTTCGTGCAACATCTTCTCCACCCAGGACCAGGCCGCTGCCGCCATCGCCGCGCAGGGCATTCCCGTGTTTGCCTGGAAGGGCGAAACCGACGAAGAGTACGACTGGTGCCTGGAGCGTACGGTCGGAGCCGATGTAGACGGCTGGGAACCGAACATGATTCTGGACGACGGCGGCGATCTGACCGCCCTGCTCCATGAGAAGTACCCGGAAATCCTGGCTAACTGCCACGGCGTGACCGAAGAAACCACCACCGGTGTGCATCGTCTGCAGGAAATGCTGCGCGAGGGCACTCTGAAGGTGCCGGCCATCAACGTGAACGACGCGGTCACCAAGGCCAAGAACGACAACAAATACGGTTGTCGCCACAGCCTGAATGACGCCATCAAGCGCGCTACCGACCACCTGATGGCAGGCAAGAAAGCCCTGGTGATTGGCTATGGTGATGTAGGCAAGGGCTCTGCTGCTTCCCTGCGCCAGGAAGGCATGATTGTAAAAGTGACCGAGGCCGACCCCATCTGTGCCATGCAAGCCTGCATGGACGGATTCGAAGTTGTGTCTCCGTACATTGACGGCGTGAACACCGGTACCGAGTCTGCCGTGAACCGCGACCTGCTGCAGAACACCGATCTGCTGGTCACCACCACCGGCAACATGAACGTGTGCGACGCGCACATGCTCAAAGCCCTGAAAAGCGGTGCTGTGGTGTGCAACATCGGTCACTTCGACAACGAGATCGATACCGCCTACATGCGCAAGAACTGGGAATGGGACGAGGTGAAGCCGCAGGTGCACGTGGTGTACCGCGACAAGGCCACCAACGACCACCTGATCCTGCTGTCCGAAGGCCGCCTGGTGAATCTGGGCAACGCCACCGGTCACCCGTCACGGATCATGGATGGCTCCTTTGCCAACCAGGTTCTGGCCCAGATGTACCTGTTCGAGCGCAAGTTCGCCGACCTGCCGGAAGATGCCCGTGAGAAAGGCGTGTACGTCCAGGTTCTGCCCAAACACCTCGATGAGGAAGTGGCCCGGGCCATGGTGGAAGGCTTTGGTGGCGTGATCACCAAGATGACTCCGGAGCAGGCGAAATACATCGGTGTACCGGTCGAAGGCCCGTACAAGCCAGAAAGCTACAAGTACTGATCGGGTAAACAGATGCAATCCCAGAAACAGTTCAAGCGTCGTTTCAGCTTTGAGTTTTTCCCGCCCAAGACCGACCAGGGCAAGGAAAAGCTGCAGAACGTGCGCAACCAGCTGGCCGAGGTGAATCCGGACTTTTTCTCCGTCACCTTCGGCGCCGGTGGTTCCACCCGGGACCGCACCATCGAGACCGTGCTCAACCTGCATAGCCAGGGCATTTCCACGGCACCTCATCTTTCCTGCGTCGGGGGCACCCGCCAGGAAATCGGGGAGCTTCTGGATCTGTACCGGGAGCACGGAATCAACCGGATTGTCGCCCTACGGGGCGACATGCCCTCCGGTATGGGTGCCGCCGGTGAGCTGCGCTACGCCAACGAGCTGGTGGAGTTTATCCGTGAGCACAGCGGCGATACGTTTAACCTGGAAGTAGCTGCGTACCCTGAGTTTCATCCTCAGGCCCGCAACGCCGAAGAAGATCTGAAGAACTTTGCCCGCAAAGTTCAGGCCGGTGCGAACAGCGCCATCACCCAGTACTTCTTTAATGCAGACAGCTACTTCTACTTCATCGACCGGCTGGAGAAAATGGGCGTTACCATTCCGGTGGTACCGGGCATCATGCCCATCGTCAATTTCTCCAACCTGGTTCGTTTCTCCGACATGTGCGGCGCGGAAATTCCTCGCTGGATTCGCAAGCAGCTCGAAGCCTACGGCGACGACAGAGAATCTATTCGCAAATTCGGTGAGGAAGTGGTCACCGAAATGTGCGAGAAGCTCCTGGCAGCAGGCGCGCCGGGCTTGCATTTCTACACCCTGAATCAGGTAGAGCCCAGCATCAGCATCTGGAAGAATCTGGGCATCAGTGAGCGGGAGAAGATTGCGTTTTAAGGCTTCGCGCTATCCGCTCTCCACGAAATAAAAGGGGCAGATGAACACTTTCATCTGCCCCTTTTTTATTCCCCGTCCGGCGGGACCTCCCCGCCAAGCATTTGATTTCCTGTATACATCTGCGTAATAGTCTAGAGTGTATGTGATGCAGTTCCATCAACGCTCCCCGGAGATCGCCGTCAACAGCAGTGATTGGTCCGGCTTGCCTTACCGGGCAAATGGAGCCTCATAAGAAAGAAAAGGAGATTGTATGAGCACGAAGTGGCTGAAGACCGTAAGCGCCAGCCTGGCACTGACCGTTGCCGCAGGAACCGTGAGCGCAGAAACCCTGCGCGTCGTCACTGACCCGAGTTTCGTTCCGTTTGAAATGATGGACCAGGAAACCGGTGAGATGATCGGTTTCGATATGGAGATCATCCGCGAGGTAGCCGACCGTGCAGGTTTCGAAATTGACCTCAACACCATGGATTTCAACGGCATCATCCCGGCCCTGCAAACCGGCAACGTCGACATTGCCATTGCCGGCATCACGATTACTGAAGAGCGTGAAGAAATCGTCGATTTCTCCGACCCGTACTACGACTCGGGTCTGCGAATCCTCGTTCGCGAGGGTAATGACGACGTTAGCGAATTCGACGACCTCGAAGGCAAGAAAATCGGCACCAAGATTGGTAGCACCAGTTATGACTACCTGGTCAAGAACCTTGACGCCGATGACGGTGTAACCCCCTACCCGGGCAGCTCTGATATGTACATGGCGCTGATGTCCCGTGCCATTGATGCAGTGTTCTACGATGCGCCAAACGTAGGCTACTTTGCCCGCACCAAAGGTGAAGGCAAGGTGACAACCGTCGGCCCGCTTTACGAAGGCCAGCAGTATGGTATCGCCCTCAAGAGTGGCAGTGAGTGGGTTGATGATGTAAACGAAGCCCTTGCCGCAATGAAGGAAGATGGTACTTACAAAACCATCTACGAAAAATGGTTTGGCCCCATGCCCGAGGGCATGTAAGGGCTCCCGGGCCCCAGAGGTCTGATTCCCTTTGCCGGGGCTTCACTGCCCCGGCACTTCGTGACTCCAAAACTCTGCGGAGACTCTCACTGTGGAATTCCAGTTTCAGTTCGACTGGCAGGCAGCCATCGACTCCATCCCTTTTCTGATAAAAGGGATCCCCTACACCCTGCTGATTTCCTTCGGCGGTCTTCTGATCGGTTTTGCTCTGGGCATTTTCTTTGGCCTGCTGAGCATCAACAAGAAGTGGTTCCTGCGGTGGCCGGCAACCGCCTACATCGAAATCTTTCGTGGCACTCCGATCCTGGTTCAGGTCCTCTTTATTTTCTATGGCCTGCCCGATCTGATTGGCGGTCCCATTGATCCCTTGACGGCCGGCATCGCGGCCATCGCTTTGAACTCCGGCGCCTACATATCGGAGGTGGTCCGCGGTGGTGTTCAGTCCATCGATAAAGGCCAGACCGAGGCCGGTCTCTCTCTGGGGCTATCCCGTACCCAGACCTTCTGGTCTGTCGTGTGGCCTCAGGCGTTCCGCCGGATGATTCCGCCGCTGGGCAACCAGGCTATCGTCAGCATCAAGGACACGTCCCTGTTCTCGGTGATTGGCGTGGGCGAACTGGTACGCCAGGGCCAGATCTATATTGCCAACACCTTTACCGCCTTCGAGGTGTATTTTGTGGTCGCGATCCTCTACCTGGCCATCACCCTGTCCCTGTCCATCATTCTCCGCTTCGTTGAGCGCCGCGGACTGGCTTCTGTCTGAAGGAACGTTACCCATGACTCAGATTGTAAAAATGAAGGGCATGAACAAGTACTTCGGGAAACTGCATGTCCTCAAAGATATTGACCTTACCGTTGAACAGGGCGAAGTGGTGGTTATTATCGGCGCCAGCGGCTCCGGCAAATCCACCCTGATTCGCTGTGTGAACGGCCTTGAAGAATATGAATCCGGAACACTGGAAGTGGACGGCCAACAGCTCGCGCCCAAGAGCGGCAATCCGAAAGCTCTGGCTGAAATCCGCAAGGAAGTCGGCATGGTATTCCAACAGTTCAACCTCTTCCCTCACCTCACGGTGAAAAAGAACATCATGCTGGCGCCCAAGAAGGTCAAGGATGCTCCGGAAACTGTTGCCAATGCCACCGCCGAGCGGTTGCTCAACCGTGTGGGCATCGGCAACCAGGCCGACAAGTACCCCAGCCAGCTGTCCGGCGGCCAGCAACAGCGGGTCGCAATCGCCCGAGCGCTGGCGATGGAACCGCGCCTGATGCTGTTCGACGAGCCAACCTCAGCCCTGGACCCGGAAATGATCGGTGAAGTGCTGGACGTTATGCGGGAACTGGCCAAGGAAGGCATGACCATGATGGTCGTCACCCACGAGATGGGCTTCGCCCGGGAAGTGGCCGACCGCGTGATCTACATCCACGAGGGCCAGATTGTGGAACAGGGTAAACCGGACGATGTGTTCGACAACCCTCAGAACGAGCGCACCCAGGCGTTTCTTTCGCGGGTGTTGGCGCACTGAGCCAAACCCAGCTTTGAAAGCCTCCGCTTGCGGAGGCTTTTTCCTGAATGCCCGCCGGCGAACTGCAAGTTCCGGAGGAGGGAGAGCAAGTGGAGGAAGTAACCTAGCCTGTCTGCATACTGATCGCCTGCAGTACCGATAATTGCAACCCGCTCGGGGTGCAACCTGTAAGGATTAATTACAAGCTCCTCGGGAGGGCAATCGGCAGGCGCAATCATACCCGCCGACGAGCCCGAGATCGCTAATGGGCGTGCATTCCGGCAAACTCGAGAATCCTGTCTTTTTCAGTGTGCAGAGTTATCTCGATACCGTCGCCCTCCAGGTTGGCAAGGGTTTCCTCGAAAGCCTCTACACGAAGGTCATTAACCTGTCCAGGCTCCGGGCCTTTAACCGGAAATAACACGGGGCCTTTCAGCAGATGCCGCTTGCGGAGCTGATCCACTTTCAGCTTCCACTTGCCACCATGTTCGATAATGGCCGTGGAATCGGTCTGCCCCAGGAACAGGGGCTTGATTACCCGAATGGCCTCGTTGTCCTTTTGCTCAACGAAGGGGAAGGTGACTCCGTATAGCTGATCTTCGATCCGACGCTTGGTAAAACGCTTTGCCAGATCCCGCTGTTCCAGGAGTTGCTTGATGCCCTTCTCGAGAATGGTCTCCTGATATTCCCTGGTGACGAAGTTCCGGCCAACGTAATATTCGTAGAGCTCAGCCAGTGTTTGCTCTGGATTCTCCGCCAGCACTGCCCGCTGCTCGCTGAAACGAACGATGGTTTCACGGGGTCGGATCAGTTCCTGAAACAGACCTTTGTGAAATCCATAATCCCGGTCGTTGTCACCAAACTCGCCGACCTGGTCTTTGAGCATGCCCTGTACTCTGCGCAGCTCAGCATCCAGATTCGCCATGGTTTTGAGGTACAGTCCCCGGTCCAGCTCCTCAAAGAACTGGGTGATACGGGCATGCTTTTTCCGAAGCAGTTTAAAGCCCAGGTAGCGGGTTTTCGGTGCCCACAGCAAAATACCGACGTTGGCGAACTCGCCCGTCTCGATATAAGGCATAAACCGCACGATGGCGTATTGGCACGCTGTCCTGGTCATTTCCGGTTCCAAAAGTTGTCGCTACGAAAACGCTGCAAGTGTGTCAGGAATGAATCCGGATCAAAGTCCAGTTTCATCGTCATCTCAGAGTCTATGTAAAACCACTCCTCGGGAATGGCCTGGATAATGCCGTCCCACTCCCTCAAAGCCTGTTCCAGCCTTTCAGTATAGTGCTGGCGCTCAATCAAGTCATCGAACACATCTGGCACGCTGTCCTTGAAGGCGTGATACCGAAAAAATTGGTCGGCATCGAAATCAGGGTCGAACGCCTGGTTGTGGTCAATGACCACGAGGCGCTGAGTTTCCGCATCCCAGAACAGATTGGCGTTTCCGCCGTTTTTCGTCAATTGACGATCAACGTTCGATATCCACCAATCGAAAACGAGGAGAGAGCCACGCATTTCCGATGGGATATCATGAATCTGGGAGAAAGCCAACTCCGTTATCCTCTGCTCCACGGATCCAAAAGCCGGGCCGCGACCCAACGCAAGCGCATCTTCCGCTGATAATACATCGGTTAACTCGTCGGGAACATCGACAAGTCTGAACGGAGCTACGGGAATTCCCATGGCCAGAGCGAGGTTGCCAGAGATCCATTCGTTAATCTGACTCTGTCTGCCCGCCCCGCTGCCTTTGACGAAATAAATCTCTCCATCGTCGCCCCTGCAGATGAACGGCAGAGTCATGCCGTGTTCCGAGCGGCGCAACACCTCGACGATCTCGACTTCATTGGGAGGCAAACTGGACACAGGTGTGAAATTCCCTTTTTCTCGGTAGTAACCACGGTACATCTTGTTGCTGACGGTCACGGTAGAACGACCCAACCGTATCCCATATTCTCTTCTTGTGGAAGCGCAGATAAACCGGCAAGTTTATTTGATCAGTAATCGCATTGCGGCACACAAGGATACATAACTGAATGTAATTTCATGCACTTATAATTTCACCGCAAATCAAAGTCGGCCTAAACAAGACTTCGATAGAATATATAGCCAGAAAACCATGATCCGCATCCACTGCACAAAGAAACTTGATACGAAGCTGCCGCTGGATTCGTCCGCTCGTCTCAAACGCAAACTGCCGATCCCACATGCCGCTAATGACGAGCCTGAGAGCCCGCTTAGCGGCTGGCACGCCAACCTGCTCACAATCCAGCGCCGCAACTGCGTGTTTTTTGTTCACGACAGCACCCGCTTTCCGTTGCTGGCAACCTGCCTGACAAAACCGGACTTCGCGGAGCTGGACTGGTGGTTTCAGGATGCATTGATGAACACGCTGCTCAAGTCCGGCGCGAATCAGGCACAGATGGACGCTGCCGAAAGCGCCCTCGCAGAACTGGTTTGCGACTTGGAGTGCGACCGTTCCGTGCAGGCGACCATGAACCGGATGGGGCAGGATCTTGAGCATCAGATCTGGTATAACCGGCTCTCAATCAGCGATCTTGCACCCTACAGAACCGGCGCGTGGCTGGCGGAAAGGCCCTGCACGGTTAAGGGAGTCAAAGGCGCGATCTGGCCGCAGCGGGAGATGTTGGCGTTGTTGGATACCATTAATCGATAGCGCTTTGTTGTCTTAACTGCGCCTGCAATCGATGATCGATCCGCCCTGCTTCTCGCACCATATTCACGCCCATGCTTACTCGGGCCACGTCCATTAGATCAGCCGGAATCGCTCGCTTCTGTGTTTCGGAGAACCAGGCAAGGACATCACACAGATGCCAGATTGCTGACGCGCCCTCATGGACCGGCATTGGAAAACTGGCCAGATGGGTTTGAATGAGCTTTCGCATGTTCTGGCGGGAAAACATCAGCAGGCTCGCCATGTCGGAAATACCCACAAAATCCGGCCCGGCCTCCACCAGGCGGGCCTCAGGAACCGCCCGTTGCACATCCTGCAGCGCGCTCAGCATGGCTTGTTCTGCTGACTCGGCCTCGCGTGTAAAGTTCAGAGCGAGCCGGCCTTTTTGGCCGAGGCCGATGATGGCGTCGTCGCATCCCGCTTGAAACAATGAGCTCTCGAGCTGGTCATGTGCAAAGTCTTGTGGAACTGAATATTTAAGCGTGAAGTCGTATTCACGATTCATGGTCTTCAACTCCGTTAGCGAGTCAGTTCTGCACAGGCCAGCGCCGCTTCTATATCTTTGTTCGCATGTCTCTTGCGGGGCACTCGTGCCATTCCTTGGGCAAATCATATACAGCAAGGTTGTCATATGACAACCTTGCTGTATCGAAAAGTTAGGCCGGATTGAGCTTCGTGAGATACCGGCGCGCCACCTTGCCAAAGATCAGCAAGCACACGAGGGTCTGCAATAGAACGGCAACCGCAAAACCGATCATCACAAGGCCCATTGGAAGCTCTGAGATAACTATCATGAGGTCATCAATCACAGGGGCATCGGCTGAAACGAACAGCAGAGCGATGAGGGAAATGAAAGAGACAACCAGCGCACTGATGTTCACAGAGACGGACATCATCCAGTTCTCCCGGAGCGTCGGCGCCCTACCAAACGCCGAAACCGATGCGGCCATTGCGCCATAGGCGGCACCGATCATCGCCCCGATTTGCACGCCGGAATTCATATCGATGTTGAATACCTCACCGATCGTAATAATGCAGAGCTGGAGAGCGGCGTAGAGGCCGGTAAAGTTGAGAATTGTCTTTGTGATCATATTTAAGCTTCCTTGCTTTTTTGGTTTTTAATTTATTGGCACGTTCTCAAGAACTTCAAAATCTCAGACACTTGCGCTGCGGCAGATGCCGGCAAGCCCAGCAGTTTGCCATCGGCGGGAGCGCTTCATTCAGACTGCATTAATACACCTGCCACCAGAACAACGGCGAGCGTTCCATACATTGACAGAACAGGAACGAGACACCACGCTTGCCAGAGCTTTGGCAGCGGAACATCTGGGTCGCCCAACGTCGATGCTCGCCTGTGCCAGAAACGAGACGAACAATTACGGAAAACAAGGAACGCAAAGACATGGCTGCACCTGACGAGACGACCGACAAGCGCCTCTGACCAGATCTGGCTGATACTGGAAAGACTGCCAGAATGCGTCGCGACTCGTTGTTCTATTTTTTTGGCATAACGAAACCCCGTGGTCACGATCACAAAGATGAACAACAGGTTCAGCAGAATGCCTCCAGCCACCACATGTGCTGCAAAGATTCGCCATTCATCACTCACGGTTGCTCGCCCCATAGCTCGGTTTTGTAAGAGAAAAAAGGGGCTGTTCACAGCGGGCGACTTTTCACTCAACAATCACCAAAAAAATTGCCGACAACGCAAAGATCATTGCGCAGACAAAAGTAAAGCTGACAGGGATAAGCGCCCACAGCTTTAAATTCCTGGGAGTCGCCTTATCCTCTGTACCCATTCGCAACGCAACTTTGCTACCGATCACAGGGAGATTCCTGTAGGTGAAAAAGGCCCAGACGTTCATGGCACGAATCCACCTTCCCCAGGGGCCATCGCCCCACAGAATTTTTGTCATATCCAGGTAGGCGCCGGGCGCGGCAATCTTGGCCTCTACCACGCGTATCCTCGAAAACGCTACTGTCACTGTAAACAGTATTCCCAGTAAGCCGCCTATCATGGAGGCAATCCCCAAGAACGCTGAAATAACTGTGAGTGCCTCGATCATCAGCAATGACCTAAGTGATATTGGTGCCCATCATGGAGTCACCTTCACTACGCATTTCTCTTTTGCGTAACGACAGCTCAACGTCCTACCTGGCGGGCGCAGGGATGACCCCTTTGTCAATGTAATGCTGCACCTGCGCTTGATAGCCGGAGGGGTCACCATTTGCAGCTTCAGCACGTAATTCGTCGATTACCGGGGCGGCAAAACCTGAATCTTCGTCACCCGCGCAATCCCGACACGATGCTCGCCACCACGCCAGAGCCTGGCCTTTGCCTGAGAAGCCAACGATAAAGTAATGCCCATACTTCGGCGTCGGATAATCTTCGAACCACTCGGCAACGGTCTCACTGAATTCCTCGGGCATGGGTAGCGAGACCTCGTAAAATTTCTGCTCCCTGTGCGAAAACCAGCGGGCTTCGACCCGTTCCGGAACTGGTGCCGGGTCTATAACAATTCGGCCGCCAGTTGGAGGCGTTTGATCATACCCGTAACTGATTGCTCCACCGGGTATTCTGCGGTCGCCGTTCAGTGTTACCTCTTCAACCCAGACCGGCCACCCGGATGGCCCCCCGGAGACGATGACGGTGTATTCATAGGTTTTTCTCTCCGAAGAGCAGGCAACAAGGCCAGTGATCAACACCAACAACACCATCTGGCGGCTGATGGCGAGACAATTTGCAACGTGCTTTGTCATGGTCGTGCAGTGACCTCTTGTTGTTGGACGGCTAACGAGGGCCTGTTATAGAAGATCCTTCTCTTACCAGAGTTCTCAGGAAGGTGAGGCAATACATCCTCTCGATGTGAGGTATGCATGTATTTCCCCAAATACTTCCTAGCAGCAAAGAGGTTGGCTCCAGCTTCCTGCCAAGCGTCAATAGCTTTCTTAAGGTCATCGGGGATTCTGTGGTTGGCGTTTGACAAATCCATAGGCGACATGGGCAGGCCCTCTGATACCGCCATCTCATACATAAGGTGAAGAGCATGAATCGCCAATTCCTTTCGAGTTGCTCGCCTCTCCTCCGCGATTACATCCGTGCCCTCAACGCGAGCCTGGATGTTGCGGTGATCATTTCGGTTAAGCGCTTCAATTTTTTTCTGGGCACTCTGGATTGTCCGATAATTCATACCGTGACCAGAAAAGACTCTGACAGTGAAGATTTCGTGATTCTGGATACCTCCAACCGGATTTTCATAACCCCCACCAACATCCGAGTGGACACCCGGCAATGCTATCTCTGAGAAATTGGATGGAAGTCCAGCAGGTTCCCGGATACTCGAAAGGGGGAAGTTTCTACGGATCTCATGATGAGCGGTCAGATGAACAATCCTGTCGGCACTGTCCGGCCTGAGATTGACATTAAAATCCAGGTTATTTTGATTTCCGGGAAGATAGAAGCTTCCTACAGTATCGAATAATCCTATAAATCCGACTCTTGCAGTGATATCGCGAGGAAACGCATTTAACTTACGAAAGCTAACTACCGACGTTGACAGGCTCGGCTCATTTATCTCTGGCAAAATTATTGAGGCGGGCCACTCATTAACGAGATTCACGAAATGCCGGGCCAGCGCGGCTCCCCTGCTAAACCCGAATACATCCAACACAACTACATCAGGCTTACTTTCGTCCAGAATGTCGTTGAGTGCAGTGATCGCTGTCTGAATCCGTTTGTGGCCCCCTTCGGGACCTACCCCCAAGGCCAAACCAATTATGTCTTCGCGAGCGTCAAAGCCGTCTGGCGCGATATGCCCGGCAATCGTTCCTGGCCCGGGGATGTAAATCCGCTCTGAATTTGCTCCAGACTCGTAGAGATCAAACAACTTCGCGACATTGGTAATATCCCTATCTGGCAGGTGTTTGTCGTTGTCTTTGTGGTTGGCAGTTCCATCGAAGAAGATGCCTATTCTCAGCGAATTTCCAGCTTTCTCTCGCTTGTTAGGACGAGTAAGAATCTTATCTTAACTATGCTTCAAATCGGCGTCATCGGCACGACTACCGTCTCGCAATTGAGATGGCCCAGTCTTCATTTCTGCATCCAAAAGACCCTCAACTCCACTCTTGGATTCTGCAGCATCAAAGATCCTGCCTAACTTCGCAGGGGCGCTGGATACTCCCGAAAATGACGCCGGCGTGTGAGTATCACCAATCACCACAGACCCCGACCCAATCGTCACACCGCCACACGAAATCGCCCCGCCTGTCACCGCCGCCGGTTTGCCATTGATCATGACGGTGGACGAACCTCCAGTGATGGTGCGCGGATGGGGCGGGTGTTTGGGTTTGGAATGGGGTGCCAGCGGGTCGCCTACCCGGGCAACGGGCTTGCCATCAATCAACACATCGGGGGAACCGGCGATCACCGGCGTGGGCGGGAAACCTTCGTGATCGGAGCCAAGGTCTCCGAGCAGAACTATCGCTTTACTCATGTCGCGTCCTTTGCGTTTTGCCGGGCCATCCTGACCCTTGGGGTATACGGCGCCAGTTTATACTGAAGCGCTCTTCCAGCCAAACCCATCGATCTCACAGTGTGATGGAATCAAGAGCGAAGAAACGTCAGCCAATACCGGGCCAGGTCGACCTGAAATCCGGGTGGCCGATATCCGCTGTTAACTGTAATATCCGCACAGGTTAACAGCGACAACCCAGAATCAGACCGTCTGACGGAGAATTATCATGCGCAATGCTGACCTCGTCACCCGTGGCCTCAAGTCCGTGTGGCACCCCTGCACCCAGATGAAAGACCACGAAGGCGCCGTGCCTCTGGTGCCCATCAAGCGTGGCGAGGGTGTCTGGCTTGAGGACTTTGAAGGCAATCGATTTATCGATGCCGTCAGCTCCTGGTGGGTTAATCTCTTTGGCCACGCCAATCCGAGAATCAACGCGGCGATCCAGAAGCAGATTGGCGAGCTCGAACACGTTATCCTCGCCGGTTTTACCCACGAGCCGGTGGTCAATCTGTCCGAGCGACTGATTGAAGTTGCCCCGCCCGGTCTGAACAAGGTCTTTTACGCCGACAACGGCTCTTCCGCCATCGAAGCCGCCCTGAAAATGAGCTTCCACTACTGGAAGAACCACGGCAAACCGGGCAAGAAGAACTTTGTGAACCTGAGCAACAGCTACCACGGTGAAACCCTGGGTGCGCTTGCCCTCGGCGATGTCTCGCTCTACAAGGACACCTATCAGCCGCTACTGATGGAAGTGCTGACAGCCCCCTCACCGGACGCCTTCAACAAGGAGCCGGGTGAGACCGACGAAGCCTACGCGCTGCGCCAGTTTGAAGCCATGGAAAAGCTGCTGGCAGAAAAGCATGACGAAATCTGCGCCGTGGTGGTGGAGCCGCTGATCCAGTGCGCCGGCGGCATGCGCATGCACCATCCCATCTACCACACCAAACTGCGGGAAGCCTGCGACCGCTATGGCGTGCACCTGATTGCCGATGAGATTGCCGTTGGTTTTGGCCGCACCGGCACCCTGTTTGCCTGTGAGCAGTCGGGCATCACTCCGGATTTCATGTGCCTGTCCAAGGGGCTCACCGCCGGCTACCTGCCTCTGTCGGTGGTACTGACCACCGATGATGTCTACAACGCCTTCTACGACGACTATGAGACCCTCAAGGCGTTTCTGCACAGCCACAGCTACACGGGCAACCCCATTGGCTGCGCCGTGGCGTTGGCGACCCTGGACATCTTCCGGGATGACAATGTGATTGAGAGCAACCGCGCGCTCTCCACGTGCATGGCCAAATCCGTCGCCCATCTTGCGGAGCACCCCAATGTCGGCGACATTCGCCAGCATGGCATGACCATGGCGGTGGAAATGGTGAAAGATAAAGCGTCGAAAACGCCCTTCCCCTGGCAGGAGCGCCGTGGCATTCGTGTTTACCAGCATGCATTAACCCGCCAGGCCTTGCTTCGCCCCCTGGGTAATGTGGTTTACTTCATGCCGCCTTACGTGATCACCGAAGAACAGATCCGCCATCTGGGCCAGGTTGCGACGGAAGGCATTGAGATCGCAGTTCGCGACTGACAGCCGCCCGGAATCTGAGAGACCAGCTCATGCGCATACCCCGCATCTACACCGATTCCGCCCTCACCGAGGGCGGCACCGCAGCACTTGATGACAACGCCGCACAACATGTGGGCCGGGTATTGCGCATGCAGCCGGGACAGGAGCTGCTGCTTTTCAACGGTGATGGCAACGACTACCCCGCCACCATTTCCAGTGCCAGCAAGAAGAACGTGGAAGTCCAGGTTGGTACCCCGGAAGCCAACACCACCGAATCCCCACTGGAAATCGTTCTCGGCCAGACCCTCTCCAAGGGTGACCGCATGGACTACGCAGTGCAAAAAGCGGTGGAAATGGGTGTTTCCCGCATCGTGCCATTAACCACCGAACGATGCGACGTAAAACTGAAGGGCGACCGGGAAGACAAGCGCCTGCGCCACTGGCAATCCGTTGCCATCAGCGCCGCCGAGCAGTGCGGGCGCGCCCGGGTGCCAGAGATCCTGCCGGTGATGACGGTTTCCGAGTGGCTGGAACACAGCCGCGATTGCGAAGTCCGCCTGGTTCTCCACCACCGCACCGAACACGCCCTGAAGTCCATCATCCCCCCAGAACGGGTGGCTCTCATGATCGGCCCGGAAGGCGGCCTCTCCCCCGAGGAAATCGCCCAGGCGGAAAAAGAAGGTTTCCTGCCGGTGGCCCTCGGCCCCCGGGTACTGCGAACGGAAACCGCCCCAGTTGCGGCCATGGCGCTTTGCCAATGGCTTTGGGGTGACATAGGCAGCTGACCCATCCCGACCGTGCCGCCGTCTCATGTCGGCACGCAAGTCATTGACATGAAGGGGTGCCAACAACATTATCCCTGTCGACTCCGAAAGCAAAAAAACGATCACACGCGAGTAACGGGATGACAAGCCTGCTAAGCACCCAAGAATTCTGGCAATACCTCAGTATCCCGGTCATTGCCGCCCTGATTGGCTGGACCACCAACTGGCTGGCCATCAAGATGACCTTCTACCCGCTGGAATTCATCGGCAAACCACCGCTGCTTGGCTGGCAAGGCATTATTCCCTCGAAGGCCCGTAAAATGGCGGCCATCAGTGTCGATGCCACGATTTCCAAGATCGGAACCGTTCGGGAGATCTTTCAGCAGATCGATCCGAAAGTTCTCGCCACCCATATCGTTCACTCCGTCGAACCCCGCATCGAGGAATACGTGGACGAAATGATGCTCAAGGAATACCCCACCTTCTGGGAAAACCTGCCGGCCTCGGCCAGGAAGATGGTCTACGATCGCGTCCGCAAATCCACGCCCCAGCTCGTGGACAACCTGGTGGAAGATGTCTCCGACAACATTGAAGACCTGCTGGATATCAAGGGCATGGTCATTGAGCGCCTGGCCAGCGACAAGGAGCTGCTGAACCGGATCTTTATCGAGTGCGGTGAGGTGGAATTCCGGTTCATCATCAACTCTGGGCTCTACTTCGGCTTTTTGTTCGGCCTGATCCAGATGGCAGTCTGGTATGTCTATCCGAGCTGGTGGGTGCTGCCGTTCTTCGGTCTTCTGGTGGGTTGGGCAACCAACTGGATTGCCCTGAATGTGATTTTCCGGCCGCTGCACGCCAAAAAAGTCGGCCCCTTCCGGATTCAGGGTCTTTTCCTGAAACGCCAGCCGGCCGTGGCTGAGTCATTCTGCCACATCGTGACCCACGAGATTCTCACCGTTGGCAACATCATCAACGCGATTCTTGATGGGCCCAAGGGTGATCGCGCCCGCAACATGGTCAAGAAGCACATCAAACCGCTGGTGGATGAAACCGCCGGCATGGGCAAGGCGCTGACCCAGATGGCCTTCGGACCCACTGGCTTTGCAACGCTCAAGAACAAGGTTGGCGAGAAGGCCATCGAAATATCACAGACATCGTTCAACAACCCGGTGTTCGAGAAGGACCGGGCCAGAGCCGTCGAATCGATCATGGTCGAGCGGATGATTGCACTGTCTTCCGAAGAGTTTCAGGACTTGCTACGGCCCTGTTTCCAGGAGGATGAAATCAAACTGATCCTGGTGGGCGCATTCCTCGGCTTTGGCGCCGGCATATGCCAACTGGTGTTCGTGTTCGGGGAGTCGTTCCTGTAAATTCCTGCAATAATTCACCGGCTTAAAACCTGTGCAAGGATGCGTCGTACATCTATACTCTCGGAAACGGAGGTTCATTACTTCGAACAGGTTCGACCCGGAGGCAACGGATGCCAGGTTTTCTCTCCTGGATTTCAGGATTATTCCCAAGCAAACAATCTGCACCACCCGCTCCGGAAGCGCGGCTGTTCAATCCATCCCCGGAGAAGCCGGCTACCGACACCCCTGACACCAGCCCGGAGCTTGCCCAACAGCTTGAGGAACATCTGTTCTGCTGGCTGCTGGATGCCGAGCCGGCAGCCCTGCGTGTTGATCTTTCTTCCTACGAGGAAGTGCTGAAGGAGCTTTATCAGCGGCTCACCAGCAACAAAATGGAGGAACTGCCCCGCCAACCCATGAGCCTGCCCATGCTCATGCGGGCCCTGTCCGACGAGTCCACAGACCGCCAGCGGCTCACGGAGATCATTCTTGGTGATCCCTCGTTGACCGATCAATTGCTTCAGATTGCCAACAGCCCCTACTTCCGGACCAGCGACCACGCCATTGAATCGGTGGACCAGGCGGTATTTGTACTGGGGGTAGATGGCATCCGGAACGTGATTTCCGCGGCAGTTATGCGCCCCATGATGGCCGCAAGGAACAGCCGGGAAGCGCTGTTTGGTCAGCGTGGCTGGCGCTGGGGGCTGACCTGTGCCCGGGCGGCGGAACTGATCGCCAGAACCCAGGGCGAAGACACCAGTGCACACTTTATGGTAGGCCTGCTGCCCTCACTGGCGTACATCACGATCCGCCGTGAACTTCAGCGAATCTGCCGGTCGCGCACAGCAATCGGCGAACCGGAGCCAGCGCTTATTCGGCATGCTCTGGCCAGATACCAGTGGGCTACCTGCCAGCTCCTGGCGAACGAATGGAACCTTCCCCCCAAGTACCATGCCTACCTGCTGGCCGCGGAACGGCCAGCCCCAAAACAGAAGCACACTCCGCTGACGGACGGCATGGTTATTGGCACACGGGAAGTACTCAGGCACGCCCATCAACGCAACCTCGCAGAAGAGGACCTGCCAAAAGTGGTGCGCCTGACCCCGGATCAGATCAGCAACATTCGCAACGCGCTGCAGAAAATGCTTCGGGAAGGCGGCCGTTCAACTGTCAGAAGTTGAGACAGGCTCCCTCTCCGCCACAGCTCCTGGTTTTTCCTTTGCCTCGTCGCCGCGCAATAACTCCGCAAAGGTTCGTGTTTCCTCCACCTTGCGGATTCCCACCAATTCGGCAGGAATCACTTTCGGGAGCCGATCAACAATCCGGTCCTCGTCGTGGCGTACAACCCTGAGAACGTCTCCGATCGTTATCAGATCCAGCGCCCGCCCGGGCACCAGCCGATCGCCCTGACTGCCGGCCAGGCTCAGTAAACCGGCACGGATCAGTTTGTCACTGAGAGCCCGGGTTACCTCACCCGGCACCCTCAGCTCGTATTCCAGTAATTCCTGCTGGGGTGCAGGCTTGCCCTCGCTGAAGGGCTTGGCCACCAGCCACATGGTCGCCAGCGCCACATTTTCCTGCAGCTCTGGTGCCAGTTGCACCTCGCGCCGCTTGGCCACGGAGCCGGGATTCTGCAGATAGAACCCGATGCTGGCGCCCAGCAGGAGAATCATCCAGTTCAGATAGATCCAGATGAGCAGAATAATGCCGATGGCGAAACTGGAATAGATTGCCGCGTACTTCGCAGACCCGGCAACGAAAGAGGCGAACAGCATGCCGGCCGCCTGCCAGGATACCCCGGCCACCAGACCACCGATGGCCGCATAACGGAGCTTGACCCGGGTATTGGGCATGAATACATAGACGAATGTGAAAGCACCAACCACCAGGAAAAACGGGGTGAACCGGCTGGCCACAAGAATCACCGAGCCGAACGGTTCGATTTCGATTAGCTTCTGGACGATGGTTGAGGAAAAAATGGTCGCGCTGACGCCAATGGCCGAAACCATCAGAAGCGGTCCCACCATGATCACGCTCAGGTAATTGCTGAATCGCTGCGCCATGGAACGCATGTCTGGCACGCGCCAGATCATATTGAAGGAACGCTCGATTTTCTGGAGCAGTGACACCACCGTATAAACCAGCAGCGCCAGGCCCACCGATCCCAGTACGCCGACTTTCATATTATCGACGAAGCCCAGGATCTGTTCGGCAAGATCAATCCCCTGCGGTCCCAGCGGCTCAAAGAACTGGAACAGGAACGGCTCCATCCGCTGATGCACTCCCAGCGCCTTCAATACCGAGAAGCTCAGGGCAAGGAGAGGCACGATACTCAGCAGGGTTGTGTACACAAGACTCATGGCGTGGAGAGTCAATTGTCCACTGAGAACATCCCGAGCCATCGCATAGGCAGTGCGGCCGACCTTGTACAACCAGGTCCAGGGCCAACTCTGGGGCGGATTGGGATTCGCCAGAATCCAGCGCTCAGCTGCCTGAAGCCGGTCTTTTAATTGGAATGAAGCCACTTTAGGTCCTGTCGTTCCATGTTTTATTCAGATTATCAGTCAGATATCCGGTGTAACCAGAGTATGGCCGATTAACGGCAGTTTGCGAGGGCTACACATCCAATATAACCATATCAGCATTTATTACTCCCTCTTATAACAGATCTTCTGTAAAAAGGCCGCTATTCAAGAAATGGTATTTTCTGATCAGGTATTTTCTCATGCGAATCAAACTTGCTCTGGGCGTTGCTGCACTTACCGTCTTCTCACCGGTGACTGCCCTGGCCACCAACGGCTATTTCAGTCACGGCTACGGCACCACCAGTAAAGGCATGGCCGGCGCGGGCACTGCACTGTCCCAGGACAGCATTGCAGCGGCAACCAACCCGGCCGGTATGGCTTTTGTCGGGAACCGGATTGACGGTGGATTCGAAGTTTTTTCGCCCCGGCGGGAATACACCGTAGAGGGTCCGGTCTCTCCTCCCCCTGCGTTCTCATTGCAGCCGGGCACTTACAAAAGCAGCCGCAACGGTTTCGTTATCCCCCACCTGGGCTTTAATCGGGAACTTTCCGACACCACAAGTTTCGGCGTTTCGGTGTTTGCCAATGGTGGCATGAACACCGACTACTCGGGTGAAAGCGGTGGGCCTTTCTACGCAGGCCGTACCGGCGTTAACCTCGAGCAGCTTTTTATTGCCCCGACCTGGTCCTGGGAGTTCTCCGACAACCACGCCTTCGGCCTTTCACCAGTCATTGCCTATCAGCGTTTTGAAGCTGAAGGCCTGCAGAGTTTCGCGCCATTCTCTTCAGACCCGGGCGCACTCTCCAACAACGGCACCGACGATGCCTGGGGTTACGGTTACCAGATCGGCTGGCAAGGTGAAATCACCGACACCCTCCGCGGCGGCCTGAGCTGGCGCAACATTCTGAAGATGAACGAGTTCGACAAATACCGCGGCCTTTTTGCGGAACAGGGCGACTTCGACATTCCCCAGATGTTCAACGCGGGTATCGCCTGGTCCGGACTTGAAAACCACTGGTTCCTGCTGGATATCCAGCACATCCGTTACAGCGAGATCAACAGCGTGGGCAACCCGCTGCTGCCCAATCTGCAGACGGCACAGCTCGGCGATGATAATGGCGCAGGCTTTGGCTGGGACGACATGACCATCGTCAAGCTGGGTTGGCAGTGGCAGCAAACACCGGCGCATGCCTGGCGGGCCGGCGTCAGCTATGGAGAGAATCCTATCTCCGATGAAGATGTGCTGTTCAACATCCTGGCACCGGGCGTTCAGGAGTGGCACTTCACTGGAGGATTTACCCACAGCTTCAGCGAAAACCTTGATGTGTCTGGCATGGCCTTTTATTCCCCGGCCAAGACAGTGACCGGTCCCAACCCGCTGGCACCGAACCAGACCATTGATCTGGAAATGTACCAGCTGGGTGCCTCGGTGAGCGTGGGCTGGAAATACTGATCTCCCAAGGCCAGTCTGCAAAGCCCCGGATCTTCCGGGGCTTTCCTGTTACAGCACAGATTTCAGATTGACAGCGGTGATGCCGACGATCCTCTGCCGCGCTTCCCGACTGGCCCAGGCCGAGTGCGGGGTCATAATCAGATTGGGAATATCGTCCGCCAGCAAAGGGTTGCCGTTGCGGGGCGGTTCCTCGGTCAACACATCGAAACCGGCACCGCCGATCTCACCGGCGCGCAGCGCGTCCGCAAGCGCCTGTTCGTTTACCAGGCCTCCGCGGCTGGTGTTGATGAGCAACGAGTCGGGCTTCATCATTTTCAGTTCGCGGGCACCGATCAGATCCCGGGTCTCGTCGGTCAGCAGGCAGTGCAGCGAGAGCACGTCTGCCTGGGGTAGCAATTCGTCCAGTGGAATTCGCGAATAGCCATCGACCACACCCGGTTCCTGCCCGGGCCGAGCTCCAAGAAGAACCTTCATACCAAAGGCCGCAGCCCGCTCCGCCACGCCCTGCCCCAGATCACCGTAACCGACAATACCAAGAGTGAGCCCCTCCAGTTCCATGATCGGATGATCCATCAGGCAGAACATGTCACTTTTGCCCCATCGCCCTGCCTGGACATCGCGGGTGTAATCCAGAAGCCGAGTGGCCAGTGCCAGCATCAACGCCATGGTGTGCTGCGCCACCGTTGAGCGGCCGTAGTTGGTCACGTTCATGACCTTGATGCCGTGATCCTTCGCCGCCGCCTGATCGATGTTATTCAATCCGGTCGCCACCACGGCGATGGTCTTGAGTTCGGGGCAGGCCTCGAAATGCTCACGGGTGAGCACTACTTTATTGACCAGCACGGTATCGAACCCCCGGATGCGTTCCAGGATCTGATCCGGCGTGGTCCGATCATACTTTTCCAACCCGCCGGTCACCGACTCGATGGGCGAGAGATCCACATCGTCGCCAAGAGTTTTGGCATCAAGAAACACAGCTTTCATACTTTTCTCCTGAATCCAGATGGCCACAGATTAGGGTAGACTTGGTTAAACGTCCAAAACTCAACATGTCCAAGCACGAACAGGGTATGAACCATGGAACATGAATTCTGGCACGAACGCTGGGCCAAAAAAGAAATCGGTTTCCACGAGGGCACGGTTAACCAGTATCTCCACGACCATTGGCCGGAACTGGCTGGCAAAGGCACCGACGCCGTTTTCGTGCCCCTCTGCGGCAAAGCCCACGACATGTGGTGGCTCCACGACCGCGGCCATCCGATCATCGGTGTAGAGCTGAGCGAACTGGCCTGCAAGGACTTCTTCGAAGAAGCCGGCGAGAAAGCCAAAGTTCACCCCGGCGAACCCTTCATAACCTTCAAACACGACAACCTGCAGCTCTGGTGCGGCGACTTCTTCCAACTGGTTCCGGAAGACCTCAAACACGTTCGACTGGTCTACGACCGGGCCGCCCTGATCGCCCTGCCGCCCCACATGCGCAGAGACTACGTAAACCACCTTACCGCCATAATCCCCGACGGCACCAGAATCCTGCTCATCACCCTGGACTACGACACCGAAATCAAGGGCCCGCCGTTCAACGTCAGTGACGAGGAAGTGCGGGAACTTTACCAGGACGACTATAAAATCGAGCACATCCTGACCAATACCCTGGCCAAGGATCATCCGTTTACAAAGAGAAAAGGCCTGGAAAACGCATCTGAAAGCGTCTTCCGTTTAACCAAACTCTAGCTTCCCGGGGCATCCCCCCGGAGGCCTGATCGGAGTGTACCGGGTGGCTCTCCAGCCCCCTCCGCCAGAAGGCTACAAAACCAACACACCCGCCTAACATAATTTAATGAACCTTAACCACTCACACACTGTCCAACTCCCGAACCGTGAACTAAGCTCAAAGTAAGCAAGCCGACCTCGACAAGATCGTGCACAGGCTTGTAAGTATCCATTCCTTCCACCCATAACTAACTAAACCGCCCGGACGGGCGGAACTGACTGCAACGGGGAAATTGCGTGAACTGAAAGCTGAAGATACAGCGAGCGAGGGCGATCTATGAGCATACTGCAGCACTTCAAAGACCGGTATGAGAGTACTCAGGAAGAAGAATACAGTCTTGAGGAATACCTGGAGATCTGCAAAAAGGACCCAACGGCCTACGCCACGGCCGCTGAGAGAATGTTAATTGCCATCGGCGAGCCAGAGTTCGTCGACACCTCGAAAGATCCGAGGCTTTCAAGGATATTTTCCAACAAGGTCATCAAGCGGTACCCCGAGTTTTCCGAGTTCTATGGCATGGAAGACGCCGTAGAAAACATCGTCTCCTTCTTCCGCCATGCTGCCCAGGGCCTGGAAGAAAAGAAACAGATTCTTTACCTGCTTGGTCCCGTGGGCGGTGGTAAATCCTCCCTCGCGGAAAAGCTCAAGTCACTGATGCAAAAAGTGCCCTTCTACGCCATCAAGGGCTCGCCAGTGAACGAATCTCCACTTGGCCTGTTCGATCCGGCCGAAGACGCCCAGATTCTGGAAGAAGAATACGGCATCCCCGCTCGCTACCTGAAAAACATCATGTCGCCCTGGGCCGTTAAACGGCTGCACGAATTCGGCGGCGACATCAGCCAGTTCCGCGTTGTGAAAATGTATCCGTCGGTACTCGACCAGGTCGCTGTCTCCAAAACCGAACCCGGGGACGACAACAACCAGGACATTTCCGCCCTCGTGGGCAAGGTCAACATCCGCATGCTGGAGGATTTCTCCCAGGATGATCCGGATGCGTACAGCTTCAGCGGTGGCCTGTGTAAGGCCAACCAGGGCCTGATGGAGTTCGTGGAGATGTTCAAGGCTCCCATCAAGGTCCTGCATCCGTTGCTGACCGCGACCCAGGAAGGCAACTACAACACCACCGAAGGCATGGGCTCGGTGCCCTTTGATGGCGTGATCCTGGCCCACTCCAACGAATCAGAGTGGCAGACCTTCCGCAACAACAAACACAACGAGGCGTTCCTTGACCGGGTCTATATCGTCAAGGTGCCCTACTGTGTTCGGGTTACGGAAGAAATCGAGATCTACAAGAAACTGCTGAGCAACAGCTCCCTGGAAGGTGCTCCCTGCGCGCCCGACACTTTGGACATGCTGGCCCAGTTCTCCGTGCTGTCGCGCATCAAGGAGCCGGAAAACTCCAGCATCTTCTCCAAGATGCGGGTTTATGACGGCCAGAACATCAAGGACACGGACCCGAAAGCCAAATCGATCCAGGAGTACCGTGACGCCGCCGGCGTGATGGAAGGTATGGATGGGCTCTCCACACGTTTCGCCTTCAAGATCCTGTCCAAGGTGTTCAATTTCGACACCACTGAAGTGGCCGCCAACCCGGTGCATCTGCTCTACGTTCTTGAAAAACAGATCGAACAGGAGCAGTTCCCTGCTGAAACTCATGAGAAGTATCTCCGGTTCATCAAGGAATTCCTGGCACCGCACTATGTGCAGTTTATCGGCAAGGAAATCCAGACCGCATACCTCGAGAGCTACAGCGAATACGGCCAGAACCTGTTCGACCGGTATGTCACCTATGCCGATTTCTGGATTCAGGATCAGGAATACCGGGATCCGGATACCGGCGAGATCCTCGACCGCTCCTCAATCAACGAAGAGCTGGAAAAAATCGAGAAACCGGCGGGCATTTCCAACCCGAAGGATTTCCGCAACGAAGTGGTCAACTTCGTCCTGCGGGCCCGGGCGAACAACGGTGGCAAGAATCCGTCCTGGCTCAGCTACGAGAAACTGCGCGCCGTGATCGAGAAGAAAATGTTCTCGAACACCGAGGATCTGTTGCCTGTGATTTCTTTCAACCCGAAAGCGAGTCAGGAAGATCAGAACAAGCACAAGCAGTTCGTCGAGCGTATGGTCGACCGAGGCTACACGGAGAAGCAGGTGCGGCTGTTGGCTGAATGGTACCTGCGGGTTCGCAAGTCTCACTAAGTCAGTGACCATTCACTGAGCTGGAGTAACGCCATGGGAATGACCCACATAGTCGACCGGCGACTGAACGGTAAGAACAAGAGCGCAGTGAACCGTGAACGGTTCCTGCGCCGTTACCGACACCACATCAAACGTGCGGTGTCGGATGCTGTTCAGAAACGCTCGATCACCGATATAGAGCGGGGCGAGAAAGTCAGTATTCCGTCTCGCGACATTGAAGAACCCATCTTTCACCATGGCCAGGGCGGCAAGCGGGAGATGGTGCATCCGGGCAACCAGGAGTTTGTGGCCGGTGACACCATTCCCAAGCCCGATGGTGGTGGGGGCCAGGGCTCCGGGCAGGGGCAGGCCAGCCCGGACGGCGAAGGCATGGATGAGTTCGCTTTCCAGATTACCCAGGAAGAATTCCTGGATTTTCTGTTCGACGATCTCGAACTGCCGAACCTGGCCCGCAAGAAACTCAAGGATACCGAAGCCTTCAAATATGTCCGCTCTGGCTTCAGCACCGATGGGGTGCCGGCCAAGCTTGATGTAGTGCGCTCATTGCGCGGGGCCCACGCGCGCAGGCTGGGCCTGGGAGGGGCGCGCAAGAAGAAGATCCGGGATCTGGAAAAGCAGCTTGAAGCGCTGAAATCGGCGCCAGAAGATCTGGACCCGGCGTTCAGCCATGAGGATCAGATCCAGGTACTCGAGGAGGAAATCGCGCGACTGAAAGCAAACGTTCGCCGCATTCCCTTCATTGATGAAATCGACCTGCGCTATCGCCAGCACCTGAAAAAACCGCAGCCGGCCACCAGCGCCGTGATGTTTTGCCTGATGGATGTATCCGGATCCATGACCCAGATGCACAAGGACATCGCCAAGCGGTTTTTCATCCTGCTGTACCTGTTCCTCAAGAAAAACTACAAGAAGATCGAAGTGGTCTTCATCCGGCACCACACCAGCGCCAAGGAAGTGGACGAGGAAGAGTTCTTCTATTCGCGGGAAACCGGGGGCACGATCGTCTCCAGCGCCCTCAAGCTGATGCACAAGATTATTGAGTCCCGTTATTCCCCGGCAGAATGGAACATCTACGCAGCGCAGGCGTCAGACGGGGATAACTGGAACGACGATTCCCCGGTATGCGGCAAGATCCTGGCCGACAATATCCTGCCGCTGGTTCAGTACTTTGCCTATGTGGAAATCACGCCGCAGGACCACCAGATGCTCTGGTATGAATACGAGAAGATTCAGGAGCAATTCCCCCAGAGCTTTGCCCTGCAGCAGATCGCCGACCCCGGTGAAATCTACCCGGTATTCCGCCAGCTGTTCGAGAGGAAAGCCGCATGACCAACCTCATGGACCGCCCCAATATGCCGGGAAGTGATCAGCCCAGGGCCCGGGAGCCAATCTCCACAGGCTCTGAGTGGACCTTCGAGCTGATCCAGGAATACGATGACGAGATTGCCAAGTGCGCCGCCGAGTTCGGCCTGGACACCTACCCGAACCAGATCGAGGTGATCAGCGCAGAACAGATGATGGACGCCTACAGCTCCGTGGGCATGCCCGTTGGCTACCATCACTGGTCCTTCGGCAAACAGTTTCTCAGCACCTCAAAGGGCTATCAGCGCGGCCAGATGGGCCTGGCCTACGAGATCGTGATCAACTCCAATCCCTGCATCGCCTACCTGATGGAGGAAAACACCCTGCCGATGCAGGCGCTGGTTATTGCCCATGCCTCTTATGGCCACAACTCCTTCTTCAAGGGTAACTACCTGTTCCGCACCTGGACCGACGCCAGCGCGATCATCGATTACCTGGTGTTTGCCCGTCATTACGTGGCGGAGTGTGAGGAGCGCTATGGCGTGGACGCCGTGGAGGAAATCCTGGATTCCTGCCACGCCCTGATGAACTACGGGGTGGATCGGTACAAGCGGCCTGCCCCGATATCGGCGTCGGAAGAAATGCGACGCCAGAAAGAACGAGAAGAATACCAGCAACGGCGCATCAACGATCTCTGGCGCACCATTCCGAAAATGGACGACGATGATGACCCGGTAAAACGACGTAAACGCTATCCGGAGGAGCCCCAAGAGAACATTCTCTACTTCATCGAGAAAAACGCGCCATTGCTGGAAACCTGGCAGCGGGAAATCATCCGCATCGTGCGGAAGCTTGGGCAGTACTTCTATCCCCAGCGCCAGACCCAGGTCATGAATGAAGGATGGGCCACCTTCTGGCACTACACCCTGCTGCATCGCATGTACGACAAGGGGCTGGTGACCGACGGCTTCATGCTCGAGTTTCTCCAGAGCCACTCGGCGGTGGTGTACCAGCCGCCATATAACAGTCCCTGGTATTCCGGGCTTAATCCCTACACTCTTGGGTTCTCCATCTTTACGGATCTCCGCCGAATCTGCGAGAACCCCACCGAGGAAGACCGGGAGTGGTTCCCGGACATCGCTGGCAGCGACTGGCTGGAAACCCTGCATTTTGCGATGAAGAACTTCAAGGATGAGAGCTTCATCCAGCAGTTCCTCTCTCCCAAGGTAATGCGGGATCTGAAACTTTTCGCAATCCAGAATGATGATCAGGAAGACGTGTACCGGGTAACCGCCATCCACGACGACCCCGGCTACCGAGACCTGCGAGAGAAGCTGGCGCGCCAGTACAACCTCAGCTATCGGGAACCCAACATCCAGGTATGGAATGTGGATGTCCGCGGCGATCGCTCACTGACCCTGCGCCACATTCCCGTGGACCGCGTCCCCCTTGGAAAGGAAACTGACGAAGTCCTGCGGCACGTGCACCGGTTGTGGGGCTTTGATGTGCACCTCGAGAGCGTGGACGATGGCACCGTGGTGGAGGACCACCACTGCCCGCCCAGGGAAGTTGAGGAGGACTGAACCTGGAGCCTGGTGGCAAATCCGACGGGGTACTGGCCGGACCGGTACTTCGTCATTCAGCGCCTGACGCGATAGTTTTATGGCTCGTCACAATGGAGCGGGCCTCTTTCACTGTGCGAATTTTCCAGGGCGAAGATCTCCTCCTGGATCGCCCGCTGGAGAATTCAGAGATTACCCGGCTGCGGGTCGGTACCCGAGCCTGGTTGAATCTGCTGACCATTACTCCTGAAACTGCTCTTCCACAGGACACCCGGCTGGAATACGACCTGGGGCTCACCGCCGACGGCTCAGAGGTTTGCAAGTGGATCCGGACGTGGGCTCCACATCTCTGCCCCGAGGGCCGGGAGAGGCCGGGCTTTACCCTGAAATCCAGGCTGGACCGAATACTCCACGGCTCCTGCCGAAGACCCCACCACCCCTCTCCTGACGGGCTGGTTCGAGTGGATGAAGAACTGCAGAAGGCAAAGAAGCTTGAGGACGTTCCGTCTCTGCTCCTGATGACCGGCGACCAGGTTTACGCCGATGATGTGGCCGGCCCGATGTTACATGCCATCCAGTGTGTCATTCACCAACTGGGCCTTTACCAGGAGGTACTGGAAGGCGCCTCGCTTTCGCACAGCAAGGAACTGACTTCGGTGGCGAATGCCTATTACCACCGGGATGAACTGCTGCCGGAATCCGAATTCAATGAAGACCTGACCGAGCGCTTCTTCGGTGGCGTCCGCAAACCGGTGTTCACCACGGCCAATGCGGGCAACCACCTGATTTCCTTTGCCGAGGTGATGGCCATGTATCTGCTGGTCTGGTCCCCGGAACCCTGGGCGTGTGTGACCAGTGCTGAACCGGTCGATGACCCGGACGAGCTGGCGCGCTATCGGAAAGAACAGGCCGCCATCAACGAGTTCCGCAAGAGCCTTCCGCAGGCAGCGCGGGCCATGGCCAACGTGTCCGTCTATATGATCTTTGACGATCATGACGTGACGGACGACTGGAATCTCTCCGCGCTCTGGGAAACCACCGCTTACGAACACCCCTTTTCCCGGCGCATTATTGGCAATGCCCTGCTGGGCTATCTTTTGTGCCAGGGCTGGGGCAACCAGCCTGGCAATTTCGGCCAACTGATCGAACAGTGTCAGAGGCTGTTCGAGTCCAGCAACGGGCAACACGAGCTGGATACGGCCATTCAGGATGATCTGATCGACCAGCTGTTCCACTTTCAACACTGGCACTTCAGCCTGCCAACATCACCCAGACTGGTGGTGCTGGACACCCGCACCCATCGCTGGCGGAGCGAAATCCGGCGCAGTCACCCCTCCGGACTGATGGACTGGGAATCACTGACCGATTTTCAACACGAAATCATGGGCGAGGATGCCGTCGTGGTGGTTTCGCCGGCGCCAATGTTCGGGGTAAAGCTCATCGAGATGATCCAGCGGGTGTTTACCTTCTTTGGCAAGCCGCTGTTGGTGGATGCTGAAAACTGGATGGCGCATCGGGGCGCGGCCAGTGTGCTACTGAATATCTTCGGCCACCCCCGAACGCCCAGACACTTCGTGATTCTCTCAGGCGATGTTCACTATTCGTTTGCCTACGATGTGAGGGTGCGCCACAAACAGAACGGTCCCCGCGTCTGGCAGATCACCAGTAGCGGCATCAAGAACGAATTCCCCAACGCCCTGCTGGAATGGCTGGACCGGCTCAATCGCTGGCTGTTCGCACCCTGGTCGCCCCTTAACTGGTTCACCAAGAGACGGCGCATGTGGATTTCCCCCAGGCTACCCGAGGGCCGCGAGGCCGGCGAGCGGCTGTGGAACGGCGCGGGCATCGGAGACGTGCGACTGGATGACGAGGGCGCACCCACCGCCATCCGACAACTGGATGCCGGCGGCGGGGGTACGATTTTCAAACAGCGGGCGAAAGACGACTGATCAGGCGTTGACCGAGGGCAGCCCGGACAGGGCCATGGCCAGTTCCTGTTCGTCGTACTCGTGGTCGCTCAGTTCACCGGCGAAGTAGGAGGTGTAGGCTGCCATATCAAAATGGCCATGACCGCAGAGGTTGAACAGGATCACCTCATCCTTGCCTTCCCGCTTGCAGCGCAGGGCTTCGTCAATGGCACCCTTGACCGCATGGTTGGCCTCCGGAGCCGGCACGATACCTTCGTTCCTCGCAAACAGAACGCCGGCCTCGAAGCACTCCCGCTGAGTGTAGGACACCGCATCAAACAGCCCCAGCTCCTTGGCATGTGAAACCAGGGGTGCCATACCGTGGTACCGCAGACCGCCGGCGTGGAAGCCCGGCGGTGTAAAGCCGGAGCCCAGGGTATGCATCTTGGTCAGCGGGGTCATGTGGGCAGTATCACCGTAATCGTAGGCGTACTTGCCCCGGGTCAGCGTGGGACAGGCCGAGGGCTCTACCGCCACAATCCGGGATTTCTCGCCGCCTCTCAGGGCGTGCCCCATAAACGGGAAAGCAATTCCGGCAAAGTTGGAACCACCGCCAGTACAACCCACAATCACATCGGGCCAGCAGTTCGCCATTTCCATCTGCTGCATGGCTTCCAGGCCGATGATGCTCTGGTGAAGCAACACATGGTTGAGAACCGAGCCCAGGGCATACTTGGTGTTCGGGTCCTTGACCGCCAGTTCCACCGCTTCGGAGATGGCGATGCCCAGACTACCATTGTGGTCCGGAGTCTCTGCCAGCACCTTGCGGCCAAACTCGGTCAGCTCCGAGGGCGAAGCCACACATTTGGCGCCGTAGGTTTCCATGACCGCTCGGCGATAGGGCTTCTGGTTGTAGGAAACCCTAACCTGGAACACCGTAACGTCGATATCGAACAGAGAGCCGGCAAAGGACAGCGATGTGCCCCACTGCCCTGCACCGGTTTCGGTAGTGAGGGTGCGAATGCCCGCTTCACGATTGTAGAAAGCCTGGGGAATTGCAGTATTCGGTTTGTGACTGCCCGCCGGGCTGACGCCTTCGTATTTGTAGAAGATCTTTGCCGGTGTGCCGAGGGCCTTCTCGAGACGATGGGCCCGGTACAGAGGCGCCGGCCGCCAGAGGTTGTAAACGTCACGTACCGGCTCAGGGATCTCGATTTCCCGCTCAGTGGTCACTTCCTGTTCAATCAAGGCCATCGGAAATAACGGCTCAAGATCGGACGGGCCCACTGGTTGCTGGGTGCCCGGGTGCAGCACGGCGGGCAACGGCTCAGGCAGATCCGCCTGCAGGTTGTACCAGTATTTCGGCATCTGGCTTTCTTCGAGAAGGAACTTGGTTTGCATGAATTAAAAATCCCTACTGTTTGTGTTGTTATCGCCCCTCAGAATACCCATTCCAGGCCCGCATAAAAAGTTCTTCCCGGGGCGGGTTCGAAATAGCCCCGGTCTTCCACAGGGCGGTTCGCGTTGGCATTTATCCGCACGTTACTGAAGTAGTCCTGATCCAGCAGATTGCGGATTCCGGCATACAGGTTCAGGGTCTGATCCGCCATCCGTACTGAATCGCCGGCACGCATACCGACCAGCCAATAGTCACTCACCAGGGTCTGGTTGCTGTTTTCGGCGTAGAACTCGCCCACATACTGCCACTCCAGAGCCGCGAAACGACCGGCTGCACCGCGCCACTCCAGCTCGCTCACCCAGAGTTGCTCCGGCAGACCTGGAATAGCGTTGCCGCTGGCGTCGTTGCCCTGCTCATCCACAAAGTCCCTTAGCTCGTAATCCGCCAGGGTCAGCGCGCTGGTTACCCGCCAGGCGTACGAAAGGTCCCAGGCCAGACCCAGTTCAAAACCATTGCGACGGGTTTCGCCGGCGTTTTCGTAGAAGGTCTGATCGCCCACGTTAAAGGGCAGGATCTCGTCCTCCACCCGGATGGAGAACAGGGCCATGTCATAGCTGAGGCCACGGCCAAGCATGCCGCGCATACCCATCTCGCGATTCAATGCCTGCTGCGGCTCCAGCTCGGGATTGAAGCCGCCGCCATTCGGATTGGCAAACTCGGTAAAGGTGGGTGACTCGAACGCCGTACCAAGGGTGGCGTATACCTGGTGCGCCGGTGCCAGCTTGTAGCTGATACCGGCAACGCCACTGTATTCCCGGAAAGTCCGGTTGCCCGAATCATCGTTACCGTCTTGCAGCCAGTCGTCGTCAATGGCCAGACGCAACCGGTCGAACCGCACGCCAAGGGAGACGTTGAGTGCGTCGCTCAGCGCCAGGTCGCCCTGGCCAAACACCGCCACATTGGTAGCACTCTGGTTTTCCGCCTGGGTCTGGCCGGTGATATCGCCATCGATAGACACCGAATAGCGGCGCCGGTCGTCGGACTGATGGTGAACATCCAGGCCGGTTACCCACACCAGAGGCAATCCGGCCAGCGTCGATTCCTGCTGATACTGGGAACTGATGCCGTAAAAGTGCCGGTCGTAGGCTATGCGGCTGCTTCCGGGAAACGGCAACTGCTGTGCGAAATCCCGGTGAGTGTAGAAGGTATCGAGGGTGAGTTGGCCGGGAAGGACGCCCGAGTCTTCAAATCTTACACCCAGGGTCTGCTGGTTCACGGTCTGGCTGCTGTCCAGCCTCTTGGCCAATGCGGTGGCCTGCTCCGGATCTTCTTCGGCCTGGGCCAGGGTGAGCCCACCCGGATCTTCGGATTTGGGGTTATGCAGCGCGTTGAATGTGGCGGTTATCCGCCGTCCAGAATCCAGATCCCGTGCCACACGGGCGTTGAACAGTGCTTTCTCTGCCTTGCTCTGCTCCCGGTGGCCATCAAAGGTCAGCCAGGAAAGCGTTGCTATGCCGCTGGTATCACCATCAACGCCATTTCCCTGTATCGCGGCCTTGCGATAGTCGTCACTGCCGCCATCGAGCCGCAGCCGACCGCCCTGGGGCAGCTCATCACCCAACGCAGTGGAAATATCGATCACACCGCCCGCGGCATTCCCATACTGAACGGAGGCAGGCCCCCGAATGACCTCGATTCGCTGGGCGGAATCCAGATCAATGGCATCGATCTGGGACTGGCCATCGGGCAGCGTGTAGGGGATACCATCCACCTGAATCCGGATACCCCGAATACCGAAGGGCGCTCTGGCACCAAATCCGCGAGTAGACAATCTGAGATTCTGGGCGAAGTTGTAGCGGTTCTGAAAAAACAGGCCCGGAACGGTATTGAGGGATTCATCCAGTTGCAGACGCTGCTGACCCTCACGGATATCGGGTGCGTTGATGACCGAGACTGCCGCGGGCGTTTCGTACAGATCCCGAACCAGTCTTGGTGACGTTACTTGAAGCACCAGCTCCTCATCGTTGTCCAATGACGACTGTGCAATCGCCGGAAGCGAGCTCGACATCCACACCGGTGACAGAACAAGCACTGCCAGGTAGTTATTCCTGCTCAAGGGGCCTCCTCAGGGTTCGCTTATCAAGGTTTCTCTTGATAACGGGTACGCCAGCGATGGGGAAATGGAGTTATCCCATTGAATCCATCGGAAGAGCCGGCTCAGGCGGGGATCCAGGCTTCAAGCAGATCGACCAGCCAGGGCACGAGCAAGGCGGTAGCGAAGGCGGAAAGCGCCATCGCAAGCCCGGAAAAAGCACCCATCTGCGAACTTACCTGAAACGCCCGGGCGGTCCCGATACCGTGTGCTGCAACACCCATGGCAATGCCCCTGGCGGTGTCATCGCGAACCCGGATCCACTCAAAGAGCTTGGTGCCCAGAACGGCGCCGGTGATGCCCGTGATAACAACCAATACGGCAGTCAGCGACGGAAGGCCGCCAATTTTTTCGGAAATCCCCATGGCCACCGGCGCCGTTGCCGATTTCGGGGCCAGGGACATCTGGATCTCCGTAGACCCACCCAGAAGCCGGGCCAGGCCGATAGAGCTGCCTGCGGCGATGACAACGCCGCAAAAGAGCGAAATGGTCACCGGTAACCAGAGCTGTCGAAGCCTGGAAAACTGCTGGTACAGGGGAACGGCCAACGCCACCGTGGCCGGACCGAGCAGAAAGTGAACAAACTGGCCGCCTTCAAAATAATCGCTGTAGGAGGTGCCTGTCGCCAGCAGCAGAATAATAAGCATGGCGACGGACGTGACCACCGGGTTGGCCAGAGGGTTGGAGTTGGTTTTCAGATACAGCCGGTAGGCCAGGCCATAGGCCACCAGGGTGATCGTGAGCCCCAATAGCGGTGATGCGGAGAGATATACCCAGATGTCTTGCAGGCCCGGCTCATTCATCGCCGCCCTCCTTTTCAGCAAGCGGCTTGGCAAACCAGCGGGTGGTTACCTGCATGATCAGCGCGGTGGCAACCATGGTAATCACGGTACTTAACAACAGCGCCAGGGTTATTGGAAGCCACTCGTCGGCGATGCGGCCAAAGTGCGCCATCATGCCCACGCCAGCGGGAACAAACAGAAGCGAGAGATGACTGAGTAAGGCCGTGGACGCCTGATCGACAGACTCCGGCGCCTTGCCCCGTATCATCAAAGTTACGAACAGCATCACCATGCCAAGTACGGGCCCGGGGATGGGAACACCGAGCAAGCGAACTGTAATCTCCCCTATCAACTGGTAGACAAGCAGAAGGGTAATGCCGTTCAGGAACTGCATAACGCAGGACTCCAGTCAGTTTTTGCTCTGTACCGTCGAAATGGGAATGATGCTTCGACCATACATGGCGAGAACAAAGCCGATGGGGAACATCAGCACCCCGTAGACCGCAGCCGGGATCGACATGGCGCTGGATTCCAGCAGAGTCAGAGTGACCATGAGGGCAATGGTGCCGTTCTTTACACCCAGCTCCACCGCCACTGCCAGGGATTCCCGCTGGGTCAGACCCGCCATCCGGCCGGCCGCCAGGCCGAGACCAATACCGGCCAGATTCAACAGGATGGTTGCCGGCCCCGCCTGCTTCAGGAGCTCCCAGATCTGGTCGCGAACACCGTACACCAGCGCCACGATCAGCACCGCCAGCACAATGCCGCCAAAGATACTCACAATGCCCTCGGCCTTGCGGGCAACTTCTGGCTTACGGGTACGAACCACCATCCCGATGGCGACCGGGAAGAGCACGATGCCAATCAGCATGCCCACGGTTTTCCAGACCGGCAGCACAATGTCTTCCTCGGTTCCCATGTAGTACTGAAGGGCAATATTGGTAAACAGCGGCAGGGTAAGAATGGTGATCAGGCTGGCGCTGACAGTCAGTACTATGGAGAGGGCAATGTTCCCCCGCGAGAGCAGCACAAACAGATTCGAGGTTGTGCCTCCGGGGCAGGCGGCGATGATCACCAGTCCGACCGCTATGGCCGGCGGAACCGCCAGCAACGTGGCCAGCATGAAGGCGATGAGGGGCATGACGAGAATCTGGGCAATGGTGCCGACGATCATCCCTTTCGGATACACCGCCACCTGGCGGAAGTCTCGTATCGTCAGGGTCATGCCGATACCGATCATGATGATGAACAGAGCAATCGGCAGTCCTGCCGAGATAAGCGGGCTGGATTCCACAACGCCTCCGGATGTTTTTGTTTTTACTGCAACCAACCGATGAAAAGTAGCACACACTCGCCTCTTTCGGGAGACTAAAACGGCAAAGGTTTGAGGTGGTACGGCACTGCAGAACCGGGGAACTTTATGACCTGAAACATCGTGTCACGAAGCAGTTGCAAGTATACTTGCATGAGATAACTAAAATACCTGGATACTGGTGGAGACGCACAAGGAATGAAACGCCTGGGAACGCTGGATGCCTCTTGGCTGGCCGTAGAATCTGAAGACACCCCCATGCATGTGGGCAACCTGCAGATCTTTTCGCTACCGGAGGGCGCCCCTGAAACCTTCCTCCGGGACATGGTGACCCGCATGAAGGAAACCGGCGATGTCGCGCCCCCCTGGGGTTTAAAGCTTGCCTGGTCCGGACTGTTGGGTCGGGTACTGGCGCCGGGCTGGAAAGTCGACAAGAAAATCGATCTGGATTACCACGTGCGTCACTCGGCACTGCCGCGCCCCGGCGGTGAACGGGAACTGGGCATACTGGTATCGCGCCTGCACTCCAACCCCCTGGATTTTGCCCGCCCGCTCTGGGAATGCCACGTTATCGAGGGCCTCGAGAACAACCGTTTTGCGCTCTACACCAAGATGCATCATTCCATGATTGATGGCATCAGTGGTGTACGCCTGATGCAACGGGTACTGACAACCGATCCCGACAAACGGGACATGCCGCCACCCTGGTCGGTTCGGCCGGAGCGCCGTCGCGGCAGCAAATCCGATTCCGAGGCCAGCGTGCCCGGCGCGGTCTCACAGGCCATGGAGGCACTGAAACTGCAAGCGGATATGGCGCCACGTCTGTTGCAAGCGGGCAACAGGCTGGTGCATTCGGTCCGTCACCCCGAGGATGGTCTAACGGCACCGTTTACCGGGCCCGTGTCCAAGATCAATCACCGGGTTACCGGCCAGCGCCGGTTTGCCACCCAGCATTATCAGCTCGACAGGATCAAGGAACTTGCCCACGTTTCCGGCGCTTCCCTCAACGATATCGTTCTGTACCTGTGCGGAACTGCCCTCAGGCGTTTTCTGCTGGAACAGAATGAACTTCCGGACGCTCCCCTCACAGCCGGCATACCGGTTAACATCCGGCCGTCCGATGACGAAGGGACAGGCACCCAGATCAGTTTCATGATCTCTTCGCTTGCGACCGACGAAGCCGATCCACTGACCCGCCTGCAAAACATCAAGGCGTCAACGCGAAGGGCCAAAGAGCATTTGCAGAAGCTGCCCAAAAGCGCGCTCACCCAGTACACCATGCTCCTGATGTCGCCTTATATACTGCAGCTGATGTCCGGCCTTGGCGGTCGCATGCGGCCGGTATTTAACGTTACGATCTCCAATGTGCCGGGGCCCCAGAGAACGCTTTACTACGAGGGCGCGAAACTGGAAGCCATGTACCCTGTCTCGCTGATTACTCACGGTGGCGCTTTGAACATCACCTGCCTGAGCTATGACGGTTCACTGAACTTCGGCTATACGGGCTGCAGGGATACCCTGCCAAGCATGCAGAGACTTGCGGTTTACACGGGTGAAGCACTGGACGAACTGGAAAGCCTGATTCTTCCGCCAAAGGCCAAACCGAAAGCTGTGGCCAAGCCCAGTGCGCCACGCAAACAGCCAACGAAAAAGAGTAAAGCGGACTGATACAACGGACAATCAGCCCGCGCTTTGCCAGTGAGCGGCGCCCACGAAAATCAGTTGCAGGAAGCGGGTGGTCCGCTTCCTGATCTGCTCGATCTGGTAGTCGTCGTCGGCGGATACGCCGAGCAGATCAGTCAGGCTGAAGGCGACACTGCGAACCACCAGGTCACAGGTCATGTCCAGATCCTGATCGGTCAGATGGTCTACCAGCCTCAACCTGCGCAGATCATTCGCAAGCTCACTGGCAAAGAAACGCATCTCGCTCCGGATACCTTCCTGCACTGCCCTGCTCTCACCGGCCAGCCCCTGGGCCATGAACAGAAAGAAACTCCGGTTGGCCTGCGCGTGGCTGATAAAGATGGCCACCGATTCTTCAATCAGTTTGTCCGCCTGCAACACATTCGCGCGGGCTTCTCGCATCATCCTGCGTAGCACCAGGCCCAGCTCATCCACAAGCTGCAACCCCAGATCGTCCATATTGCGGAAATGCCGGTAAAACGAGGTGGGCACCACGCCTGCCTGACGTGTCACCTCCCGGATACCAAGACTGGCGAAATGCCTGCCCTTGCCTACCAGGGTTAACGCCGCGGTCATCAGTTTCTCGCGGGTTTCACCGGGCTTTCTTCGCTGTTTTTCCGCCATCCTGTACCCATACCGCCTGCCGTTAGCCAATGGTTCACAAGTGTACACATCCCAAAAAATAAAAGTACAGAATGCTTGTCATTTTGAGCCATTACGAGCTCAGCCGTTGTCAGTTTACGTAGTCGTGTGTACATTCGTACACATAAGTGAACACTTGTACACACGGACAGCGAAAAGCCTCAGGGAGGCAACGATCATGTTAGCGAAACAGCCCCAGCAAAAAGCCCTTCACTGGCTCGGAAGGCAGCTATTCAACCGGGATGACCCGGAAGCGTTTTTTGACCCACTGCTGGAACGCATCAACCCCATGTGGGTACAAGAGTACACACCGGCCAGAGTGGAGCAGATCCTTTCTGAAACCGGGGACACCAAGACACTGGTTCTGAAACCGGCCAGGCGCTGGTCGGGCTTCCGCGCGGGCCAGCATGTGAACATCTGTGTTGAAGTGGATGGAGTACGCCGAAACCGTACGTTCAGCCTCTCGAGCTCACCCCTGCTCTGGCAGGAACAGGGACTGGTCACGCTGACCATCAAACGCCTTCCCGGCGGCCTGGTGACCAACTGGCTTCACGATCACCTGCAAACTGGGGCGGTAATCGGTCTGGGCGAAGCCTTTGGTGATTTTCTGATACCAGAACCGGCCCAACCGGTGCTGTTTATTGCCGGTGGCAGCGGCATCACGCCAGTGTTGAGCCAGCTTGAGACCATGGCGGCCCAGGATTACCGGGCACCGGTGACTCTGCTGTATTTCGTCAGAACCCGTGATGACGTTATTGCCCGGGAGAAACTGTTGGCCCTGAAGGCACGCTATAGCGCCCTCACGCTTAATATCATCGCCACCAACGAGTCCAGGGAACCCCGCTACCTGCGTGGCCAGGATCTGGACACAGTGCCAGGCATCAAGGCTCGGCAGGTCTATCTCTGCGGCCCCAAAGGCCTGATGGATCTGGCCCAGGGCCTCCTCTCCGAGAGAGGCTTTGCTGACGCGGATATCCACAGCACGTTCTTTTCAATGCCAAGTGCCAACCTTGGAAACGAAACACTCGGTGGTGAGGTTCAGTTTGAGAGCAGCCAGATGATGGTCGATTCCGAGGGCGATGCCACCCTGCTGGAAATCGCCGAGGCCGCCGGACTGACACCGCGCCACGGATGCCGCATGGGCATCTGCCACCAGTGCAGTTGCCGGAAAACCACGGGTACCGTCATCAACCGTCTGACCGGCCAAACTTCCGGCCCCGGCGAGGAGACTGTCCAACTTTGTATCTCCGTTCCCCGCGGCCCGGTCTCACTCGACCTTTAAGAACCCACATCCGATTTTATTGCGGGGCCTGAGCGCACCGCAGGGAGTATGACCATGAAAAAGATGACCGAAGCGCAACTCGCAGAACTTGAAACCGATCTGAACGCGATCCGGGAGGAGGTTCTGGCGGACCTCGGAGAACGGGACGCACGTTACATCCGGAGAATGATCCGGCTGCACCGGAGTCTTGAGGCCGGTGGCCGGATCATGATGCCATTCGGCTTCCTTCCGCCGGTGTTCGTTGCTGCCACGGCAACCCTCGGCATTGCCAAGATCCTGGAAAATATGGAGATCGGTCACAATGTCATGCACGGCCAGTATGACTGGATGAACGACCCGAGCCTGAATTCCCAGACCTACGAGTGGGATACGGTCTGCACAGGTGACTCCTGGCGCCGTACCCATAACTATGAACATCACACCTACACCAACATCATCGGCAAGGACCGTGACTACGGCTACGCCGTCTTACGACTGACCGATGACGAGCCCTGGAAACCCTGGCACACGCTGCAGTTCATCAATTACATTCTGCTGAGCGTGTTCTTCCAATGGGGCGTGGGCCTGCACGAACTTGAAACCGAGAAGCTGCGAAGCCGGGAAATAAGCTGGCGGGAAAAACTGCCGTTCCTGAAGCAATTCGCCCGCAAGGGTGGCCGCCAGGCCTTCAAGGACTACGTTTTCTTCCCGCTGCTTACCTTTCCGGTGGCTCCGATTGTTCTGGCGGGGAATGTGGGCGCCAACCTGATCCGTAATCTCTGGTCATCCACGGTGATTTTTTGTGGCCACTTTACCCAGGATGCGGAAACCTTCACAGAGGAGGAATGCGAGGGCGAGAGCAAGGGCCACTGGTATTTGCGCCAGCTCACGGGGTCCTCAAACTTCACCGGGGGCCGCTGGCTTCATATTCTGAGCGGCCATCTTAGCTACCAGGTGGAACACCACGTGTTCCCGGACCTGCCCGCCCACCGGTATCCGGAGATTTCCGGGAAGGTACAGGCGGTGTGTCGAAAGCACGGCATTCACTACAACACCGGCAGTTTTGCCAAGCAGTACGGCACGGTAGTCAAACGCATACTCCGACATTCACTGCCGGAGAAGTTGATGGGAATGGCCAGAGCGGCCTGACAGGGCTGGAGCGGCCAGGCGCCAAGGGCGCGCCTGGCCGCGTCAGGCTATCTGAAGTAATCTCAAGAGCTGGGGCCTGTGCTGATCCTGGATAACATCGGCCAGGGTGTACTTATCCAGCACTTCCAGGAAGGCCTTCAACGCCTCACCGAACATCGATTTCAGGCCACACACAGGGGTTATCTTGCAGGCGTTCTTGGAGGAAAAGCACTCCACGATGCTCAGGTCCTGTTCGGTTTCCCGTACCAGGATACCAACGTTAATATCCGAGGGCGCCCGATGCAGACGCATTCCACCCTTTTTGCCCCGGATGGTTTCAATGTAGCCCTTCTTGTTCAGCTGGTGCACCACCTTCATGAGGTGGTTTTTGGAAATGTCATAGCTGTCAGCGATTTCCTGAATGGTCGCCAGACGATCACCCTGAACTGCCAGATATATCAGTACTCGAAGTGAATAATCCGTGTAGCGGGTGATGTGCATTCAATACTCCAGTCGTGTGTGCAATCGTTCAATAAGAAGGTCGGGTTACCAGATAACAGGCGGTGCCGCACAAAAATACGCCAGAAATGCCCAACACCATCGCTGACGCTCCCAACGCAAACAGCATCCCCCAACTCAGGGCCATCATGCTGCACGCCAGCACCTTCGCCCGTGCCGGCACTGCCCTGCGAGTACGCCACTGATCAATGGCAGGACCAAACCTGGGATGGTCTTCAAGCCACTGAGCAAAAGCCGGAGACCCCTTGCTGGCAAAAAATGCGGCCAGCAGAACGAAGGGTGTTGTGGGCAACAACGGCAGAACCACTCCTGCAGCAGCCAGCGTAATCGAGATATACGCAAGAATACGAAATCCGGTTTTCCCAAAACGATCGCCCATCACGGGGTTCTCACCAAGGTTCATAACTGCATCTATTCTACCGGGATTCAATGGACAGGTCTGCCCAAACGGCTGAGAAAAACCAGACGCGCCACATAGGCCACCTTGATACCGACCGCAAAAACCAGGGTTCCGATGTGGGCAGCAATTTGCACAGACAGTGCAAGCGCGCCCGCCAACGGGTATGCAAGCAGAATTGTAACCATCAAACCCAACACTGACAGTCCCAGGGTGCTGTTTGCTGTGAAAAGCCACTTTTCGTATTCACTCATGAATCCACCTATAACATTTACTATAAATACATCTTAATGCTAAGCCGGCACCAGAAAAAAATCAAACCGTAGAAAGTCACCCACCTAAAAACCTTCCCTTACCCATCTACGACTTCCGATATACCCACAAAATAAATTTGACACCTTAAATGCATCAAATCAAAATTCCTGCATAAAGATTTATCTTAAATAAATGTTTAATGAGGAGACAGTGTTATGAAACAGAAAGACGCCTACCCGACCAGACTGGGAGGAGCGCACCATGGCTAAGTACCGCCGCCTCTGGTTTTTGCTGATCGGAATCCTGGCAGTAACCTTCACGCTCCTGGGGTATTTCGGTGCCGAGGTGTACCGCGAAGCACCGCCCATCCCGGATCGCGTTGTGTCCGCCGACGGCGACACCCTGATGACCGAGGAAAGCATTCTTGATGGACAAACTGCCTGGCAGTCCGTCGGAGGCATGCAGCTTGGCTCGATCTGGGGCCACGGTGCCTACCAGGCACCGGACTGGACCGCCGACTGGCTGCACCGTGAACTGGAAACCTGGCTGGAAATCGCAGCCCTGGAAGAGTACGGGCAGGAATGGCACAGCCTCAGCGGGCAGCAGCAGAACGCCCTGCAGTACGACCTGAAGACCGAGTACCGCACCAATACCTACGACGCCGCTACCAGCACTCTGCACCTTTCCGAGCGCAGGAGCGAAGCTATTGCCAGAACAGCCGACTACTACAGCCGACTGTTCAGCGACGCTCCGGAACTGCAGTCAACCCGCGAAAACTACGCCATGAAGGAAAACACCCTGCCCAGCGCCGAGCGTCGCGAGCGGATGACCGAGTTTTTCTTCTGGACTGCCTGGGCCGCTGCTACCGAACGCCCGGACAGCGAGGTTACCTACACCAACAACTGGCCCCACGAACCGCTTATCGATAACAGGCCTAGCGGCGAGAACGTGGTCTGGTCGTTAATCAGTGTGGTTCTCCTGATTGCCGGTGTCGGTGGTCTGATCTGGGCCTGGGCCTTCCTTCGCAAGGAGGATGAGGAACCGCAGGCGCCACTGAAGGATCCACTGAGTGCAGTCGGGCTTACGCCTTCCCAGAAAGCATTGGGCAAGTATCTTCTGCTGGTGGTTGGCCTGTTCACTTTCCAGGTCATGCTTGGCGGCTTCACTGCCCACTATACGGTTGAGGGCCAGGGCTTCTATGGCATCCAGACTTCTGAGTGGTTCCCATATTCGCTGATGCGTACGTGGCATATTCAGTCCGCCATGTTCTGGATTGCCACCGGCTTCCTCGCCGCTGGTCTGTTCCTCGCCCCCATCATCAATGGCGGCAAGGATCCGAAATTCCAGAAACTGGGTGTTGATGTGCTGTTCTGGGCCCTGGTTGCTGTGGTTGCCGGTTCGTTTATTGGCAACTTCCTCGCCATCAACCAGATCATGCCGGCCAATCTCAGCTTCATGCTGGGCCACCAGGGTTACGAGTATGTAGACCTTGGCCGCCTCTGGCAGATCGGCAAGTTCCTCGGCATCGTGTTCTGGTTGGTGCTGATGCTGCGCGGTATTGTTCCCGCCCTGCGCCAGCCTGGTGACAAGAACCTGCTGGCCCTGCTGACCGCTTCGGTGGTTGCCATTGGCCTGTTCTATGGTGCCGGCTTCTTCTATGGGGAGCGTACTCATATCTCGATCATGGAGTACTGGCGCTGGTGGATTGTCCACCTGTGGGTCGAAGGCTTCTTTGAAGTGTTCGCAACCACTGCCCTAGCCTTTATCTTCTGCAGCATGGGCCTGGTGTCCCGCACCGTGGCAACATCTGCCAGCCTGGCATCCGCCAGCCTGTTCATGCTCGGGGGCGTGCCCGGCACCTTCCACCACCTGTACTTCTCCGGCACGACCACGCCGGTAATGGCAGTGGGCGCCACCTTCAGTGCACTGGAAGTGGTACCACTTGTGGTCCTGGGATACGAGGCCTGGGAAAACTGGCGCCTGAAGTCCCGCGCACCGTGGATGGAAAATATTCGCTGGCCGCTGACCTTCTTTGTGGCGGTTGCCTTCTGGAACATGCTGGGTGCCGGCGTGCTCGGGTTCATGATCAACCCGCCAATCGCGCTGTATTACATCCAGGGCCTGAACACCACGCCCACCCACGCCCACGCGGCCCTGTTCGGTGTCTATGGGTTCCTGGCCCTGGGCTTCGCACTGATGATCCTGCGTTACATCCGTCCGCGCATCATCTTTGACGAGCGGCTGATGAAGGTAGGTTTCTGGTGGCTGAATATTGGCCTGGTCCTGATGCTGTTCACCAGCCTGTTGCCGGTCGGCTTTATCCAGTTCATTGCCAGCGCCAGCGAGGGCCTGTGGTACGCACGCAGTGAAGCCTTCATGCAGAGCGATATCCTGCAAACCCTGCGCTGGGTCAGAACCATTGGCGACGTGGTCTTCATCGTTGGCGCACTCGCCGTAACCTGGCAAGTCGTGAAGGGCGTTTTCTTCCCGGATCTGGAGCCGGTTGCCCTCGAAACCGATGAAAGCGGCGCAACCAGCGAGCTCAGCGCCTGAAAAAAGAGAGCCCGGGCCAGGGACGGCCCACTCTGAATTACCTGACAGCAGGCTTACCTCCCGAGGGGTATCGGAATTGGTGATCCAATCTGCAATACTTGGTCTATACTCAGGTTAAAAAACAATCGGCAACAGGACCAACCCGATGCCCCAGAACAAGCTGACAGACCGTTTTGGTCGCACCGTCAACTACGTGCGTCTGTCCGTCACTGACCGGTGCGATTTCCGCTGCGTGTACTGTATGGCCGAGGACATGACTTTCCTGCCCCGCCAGCAGGTTCTCACCCTGGAAGAAATTGCCCGCGTTGCCCGCAACTTCGTTGACCTGGGTACCGAAAAAATTCGTCTGACCGGCGGCGAGCCGCTGGTACGCAAGGATATCCTGGAGCTGGTAAAGGAGATTGGCACTTACGGTCTGCGCGACTTTGCCATGACCACCAATGGAAGCCAGCTCACCACCATGGCCGAGCCTCTGCGCAAGGCGGGGATGCATCGCCTGAACATCAGCCTGGATTCCCTGGACGCCGACAAATTCCGCAACATCACCCGCACCGGCAAACTGTCACATGTGCTGGACGGTATTGATGCTGCCCGGGAAGCTGGCTTCCGGGGCATCAAGATCAATACAGTGGTGATGAAGGGCCGCAACGACGAGGAGATCCCGGAGCTGATCGAGTTCGCCCGCAAGAAAAAGGTGGATATCAGCTTTATCGAAGAGATGCCGTTGGGTGAGATTTCCGAACACGATCGGGGCCTGGCGCTTTGCACCAGCGAAGAAGTTCGGGACATCATCCGCAAGCATCACGAGCTGGTGCCCGCTACCGAGGATTCCGGCGGTCCCGCCCGTTATTACCGCATGGAAGACAGCGAGACCCGGGTCGGTTTCATTTCTCCCCATTCCCACAACTTCTGTTCTACCTGTAATCGGGTGCGGGTGACCGTCGAAGGTCGGCTGCTGCTGTGCCTGGGTAACGAGCACTCGGTGGATCTGCGCAGGGTGCTACGGGGCAATCCGGTGACTGATGACAAGTTGCGGGAAACCATTATCAATGCCATGGATCTGAAGCCGGAGCGGCATCACTTCTCCAGCAACGGGGATGTGCAGATCCTCCGGTTCATGAACATGACCGGCGGCTAAGCGGCCGGCACAGCAACCAGCACAACAAAAGGGTCAGATGAAAGCTTTCATCTGACCCTTTTTCATTTCTAGTGGTCCATTCCGTCCATACCATCCATACCATGCTTCGCCATGCCGGTGTTCAGATGCTCCATGGTGATCGAACTGTATTTCAGAACCTCACCGCCATGTTCCATCATGAACCCGTGGGCGGCTTCCTCGGTCGCAAAGGAGGCAAGCGTCGGCCCCATGGCGCCCGAGCGGTCAGAGCCAACCACGAAGAAAGCGTCCCGGGCGTCGATCAGGGCGGTGTCGTCCGGATGCTCCCACTCGGTCTGGGTCATGTCGTGGACGTAGAGGGTGTGATCACGGTTTTCATTCTCCGGCTGGAGCATCCAGGCGAACATGTCCTTGGTGGAGCAGAACTTACGGACGTGCTGCTCTTTCTCGGTTATGGCCTCACCCTTGGGGCCCGGGAAATTGGAGATCACCATGCCGCAGACGTGGCATTCATCGCCGCTTTCGAAATGCACCGGTTCGGGTTTGGCCATGGTCTGCTCCTCATTGCCCGAACAGGCGGTGAGGGTTATGGCTGCCAGAGCGGCCAGGAGCCAGTTGAGTTTGCTTCTGTTCATCGGGACAACTCCGTTCAGATACGGCGGTTTCGGAAAAGTAACAAGGCACCCGCCAGCGGGATAGCGAACCACAGCACCAGACCAATCCAGAGGCCGGTGGCGCCGATGGGCAGATCGGCACCGAGACTGAGGACGCCGCTGAGCTGGGCGGTATCGCCGAAGGCAACGATATTGAGCAGGCGGTAGATATCCGTGGGATTGAGCATCAACAGCCAGGGCAAGAGTTCAGCACTGAACTGGCCTTCACTCGCCACGAGGGTACCCAGCAGCATCAGATCGAAGATCAGCACGAAGAAGAACCAGGTCGCCAGGGCCAGGCCGGCGGCGATGGGCTTTTCGCTGACCCGGACACTGATCACGTAGGCAAGGGCAATAAAGCCCCATCCCAACAGCACGGTGGAGCCAATAAACCGCAGCATGGCTGCTGCGAGACTGGCAATGGCAACGTTTTCCACCAGCACCGCAATGGCCACGCCGGCGACGCCGAAGCCAATCACAGTGGCGAAAGCCAGGGTCAGGCCATGGCCCAGGAACTTGCCGAGCAGCAACTGGCTGCGACTGAGAGGGTAAGTCAGCAGTAACAGCAGGGTTCCACCCTCTTCTTCCCCGACGATGGCATCGTAGGCCAGCAACAGTGCAATCAACGGGATCAGGAAGATTCCAAGGCTCGCAAGGCTGGCAATGGTGGCCGGCGTGGAGGCATATCCCACCTGCCCTGAGGCGGCGGCGCCAAACCAGGCGATGCCCAAAGCCAGGGTGGCGAAAACCAGGGAAATGGCCATCAGCCAGCGGTTGCGCAGGCTGTCACTGAGTTCCTTGCGGGCAATGGTCCAGATACTGTTCATTGGCTGCCTCCCCGGTGGGCCAGGCCACCCGAACCGATAAAGTGCACGTAGATGTCTTCCAGGCTGGGTTGATGAATGCTGATATCTGCCACTTCACCCGACGCCATCACTGCATGCAGCAAGGCCATTTTATCCCTTGGCTGCACATCCACCCGCAGGCGCCCGCTATCGGACTTGATGATCAGGCCACTGCTGCTCGAAGCGCTGTCGATCACATGTTCCAGCGCCGAGATACTGTTGGCGGGATCCAGAGACAGGGTTACCGGCATATTGGCCTGTCGCCTTAATGCCGCCAGATCGCCGGCAGCCTTCAGTGCGCCATCGGTGAGAATGGCTGCACGGTCAATATAAGGTTCGACACCGGGCAGGACATGGGAACACAGCACAATGCCGGTGCCTCCCTCACACAGTTCCCGGAGCAGCCGGTACAGATCTGCCGTGGCGACCGGATCCAGACCAACGGTAGGCTCGTCCAGCATCAGCAGCTTCGGCTTGCCCAACAGCGCCTGCGCCAGACCAAGACGCTGACGCATGCCTTTCGAGTATGTCTTCGTACGAGCATCCATGGCATCGCCAAGGCCAACCTGTTCCAGCAGTTGAGGCACCTGTTGCAGGGAGGCGCCCTTCAGCCGTGCGAAATGGTTCAGAATCTCCCGACCGGTCAGCTGCGGATAGAACATCACATTCTCCGGCAGGTAACCGATATGCTGGGTTACCTGCGGATCACCGGCGTGACCACCAAGCACGGAAACCGATCCCTGGTTAGGGGTCATAAGCCCCAGGATCAGCTTGATACAGGTTGTCTTACCGGCCCCGTTATGGCCGAACAACCCAAGAATTTCCCCCGGCTCCAGAGTCAGGTCGATCCCCGTAAGGACCGGGCTCTTATCGTACCGGTAACTCACATTATCAAGGTGAAAACAGCTCATCGGTTCTCCGGTTGAAGCTCTGCGGGCATCCGCATCAGGGGATGGGAATCGGTCACACCGGCGGACTTGACCACCGGAAACGCATCCTGCACCCAGCGCAGAGTATCCACCGCCGGGCTGAACATCAGAACCTTCGCTTCCGGGTATTTCCAAAGTAGCCGGTCCACGTTGTCATTGGGCTCATAGGGCACATCGCCAACGCCGTCCTGATTCCGGTCCCAGCCCAGATAATCACTCCAGTAATTGCCCTTCTTCCCTTTTGACCACTCCTGGGTGCGGGTGGCGACATACTTGACCTGGCGCTGATTATTCACGAACGCGTTGTCAAAAACCTCGTTGTCTTCCGAGCCCGCGGTCAGATGAATGCCGATATTACTGTCGGCAAAGACATTGCCTTCAAAGGTGTTGTACAGCGAGTTGTAGATAAACACCGCCTTGCCTTCAGCCCCCTCAATGGCAACACCGGCGGTCTGCCCCTGGGACACACCCGTCACCACATTGCCCCGCAGCTCCGACTGGGTAATGAAATTCATCAGAATCCCGTAGTTCTCATCATTCACCGACCGGTTGTTAATCACCGTCAGACGCTTGCTCTGCATCAGCGCATAACCGGTTCGCGTGTTACGGGTGACATTGTTCTCCAGCAGATTATTCATCGAGTACATGTAATGAATGCCATAACGCAGATCCGCCATCTCATTGCCCCGGATCGTATTGTTATTCGCCGTCTCGATATAAATCGCATCCCGCGTCCGACGGATGTCATTGCCTTCAATCAGCGCGCCGGTGGTATTGAACAGATGAATCCCATTGCCCCGGTCATTCGGACGCAGACTGTCATCACCGCGAATCCTATTATCGCGGACCGTCACATCCGGCGTTGCATCCAACCACACCCCGAACGCCGGCCCCTGCAAACGGTTGTTCGCAACCACCGCACCCCTGGCCTCCCGAGCCACAAAAATCCCCGCATCCAGCTCGTTAAGATCGCTGCCCCAGTTGCGAACGGCACATCCGGAAAACGTCACCCCCTCGGCGATGATATCCACCGCATTGCCCTGACCGCCCGGGTCAATCACCGTCTCGGCATGGCAAGACACAGACACACCGGGCACCCGGATTGCCAGAGACGAAATCTGCTCAGGGGGAAGCTCAAAGCTCGCGCCCGGTTCCAGGGCATCAAGCTGTTCTTGCAGCTCCGCTTGCGCGGTCAGCGATAACAGAGCGACGGTCAGGGCCACTCCATAACGCATGATTCGATACATCAATGTTTTCTCAAAAGTCAGGATGAAGGAGGACTGCACCGAGTTTGGTGCAAATCGATGGTAAAGGGCTTTCCGAAACCGTTGAGGGCCATGGATGGCCCGATTCGAGCCCTACAGGGACGTACTCGCGGGCGTGTTTCGGAAAGCCCTTTACCATCGGTTTGCCACACCCAAGCCTGCGGCCTTGCCAGGGCCCATTAATGAACCCCGGCAAGAACCTCAGTGGATCAGGCTTTCTCTACAATCATGCGACCCCGCATCTCCATATGCAGCGCATGACAGAACCAGTTGCAGTAGTACCAGTGCACCCCGGGACGATCTGCCTTGAAGGTCACAGAAGAGGTCTGCTGCGGACTGACCTCCATGCTGACACCATGGTTCACCATACAGAAACCGTGGGTCACATCCTCAATGGTGTCCAGGTTGGTCACGTACACCGTCACCTCATCACCCTGCTTCACCTTGAACTCCGTCATCCCGTACTGCGGCGCAATTGAGGTCATGTAAACACGAACCTTGTTGCCATCGCGGATAACCTTGTTGTCGGCTTCCAGAGTCACGCCATCTTTCTTGGCCTGCTCAACGGCAGAGGCAAAGAACGGATCGTCACGGTCGTAGATCTTCTTGGTCTTGATCTGATCACGACGCACCAGAATGCAATCGTGAGGCTCGGCGAAGGTCGGGCCATCATGAACCAGCTTCATTTCCTCACCGGAGATATCGATCAGCTGGTCGTTCTCCGCATGCAAAGGTCCAACCGGCAGGAACCGGTCCTTGGAGAACTTCGACAGCACCACCAGCCACTTGCCATCGGCATCCCGGGATTCGGTCAGAGACGCGTGGTTGTGGCCCGGCTGATAATGCACATCCAGCTTCTGGCGGATGTAGTTCACGTCCTCGCCGTTGTAGTGCCTGATGGCATCGGCAATGTTCCACTTGCACACCTGGCTGTCGATAAACAGAGTGGTGTAGGCGTTACCCCGACCGTCGTATGTGGTGTGCAGGGGCCCAAGACCCAGCTCTGGCTCACCCACCACGGTATCACGGGGCTCAATCGCTCCGTCGAACAGGTCATCCAGCTTCTCGATCGAAATAATGGTGACCGTTGGCGACAACTTGCCATTGGCAATAAAGTACTTGCCGTCCGGGGAGGTATTCAGGCCATGCGGGTTCTTGGGAACCGGGATGTAGCGGGTCAGGTCCGAGCCTGCACGACCGTCTACCACAGGCACCTTGGAGTCGCCCAAGGTCTTGTAGTTACCGTCCCGGACTGCCTTCTCGATGCGCTCGATGTTGAACACGACGGCCCAATCCCGATCGTTGCGCATGGTGCCGGCCAGATCCAGTGCCTTCTCCGAGTTGTAGCAGGTGGCACAGGCGTATTTGCCGGTGTAGTCGGCATCGGTGTTGTCCAGGTTGCCATCCACAATCACCTGGAAGGCCACTTCCATGGTTTCCGCGTCCACCGCGTTGAACATGGTGAAGCTGCTTTCAAGGCTGGTGTCGCTGCCATCGTTCGGATGGGGGATGACATACTCGGCGTTACAGAACACGTACTTGGTCTTGGGAACCTTCTGAAGACGCAGGCCGTGAATGGCCTGAACATTCGGAATGGTGGTGATCTTGTCGCACTTCATGATGTCCAGGCGGATCCGGGCTACACGAGTGTTGGCCTTGTCGTTAATGAACAGGTATTTGCCGTCATAACGACCATCCGTCATGGAAATGTGGGGGTGATGGGAATCGCCGTTCAGGTGGGTATTGTCATGGCCCAGCACGTCCTTGCTTTCATTGCTGATCCCCCAACCGGTGGCAGAATCCACATTGAACACGGGGATGCGCATCAGTTCCCTCATGGACGGTACACCCAGAACCCGTACTTCACCGGAGTGACCACCACTCCAGAACCCGTAGTATTCGTCGAGCTCGCCGGGATGCACCACGAACTTGTTACGGGCCTCCTCGGCGGCAGCCGCAAAGGACTCCCGCGACATCACGGCAGTACCCAGGCCGGCTGCACCGGCGACTCCCGCAAGCGCAGCAGCCCCCATAAACCGACGGCGGCTCTGGCCGCTTTCCGGAAGCTCCGGCAGGTCTTTGGTCAGATCATCTCTTTTTTTCATAACATCCAACTCCGTTATTGGTAATGGCGGTTTTACTTCTCATGCTTTCTTTTTATCGGACTACTCAAGACACCTGAACCACGGGTATTTCCTCCGGGTGGCCCGGTGCGTTATGACCCCGGCGCTTGCCGCGTCGCTTGACGATCAGCGGCGGACACTTGTGGTCATCGAAATAGGTCATCTGGCAATCGAGGCAGTAATGGCATTCCATGTAGTTGATGTGGCCGTCCGGGTGGATCGCCTGGACTTCACACTCGTGATCACACAACCGGCAGGGATTGCCACACTCCTTGCGCCGTTTGAGCCAGTCGAACACTCGCAGTTTGGTCGGCAGTGCCAAAGCCGCACCCAGCGGGCACATATAGCGGCAGAACACTTTGCGGGTGAACAGGTTGACCACCAGCAGCAGGACGGCGTAGGTCACGAAGGGCCAGCTACGATCAAACTTGAGCGTGATCGCGGTCTTGAACGGCTCCACCTCGGCAAGCCGTTCGGCGGTCGCCATGGAATCCAGCGACACTCCGAACAACACCAGCAGAATGATGTACTTGATGGCCCATAGCCGCTCGTGCACGGTAAACGGCACGGTGTATTGGGGCACCTTCAACTTGCGGGCAATTTCATTCAGCAGCTCCTGCAGCGCGCCAAACGGGCACAACCAGCCACAGTAAACCGCCCTGCCCCAGAGGAGGATGATGCCGGCCACCACGGCCCAGAGGATGAACAGCATCGGATCGATCAGGAACGTGCTCCAGCTGAAGCCACTGATCAGGCTGTTCACAAACGTGAGCACGTTGACGATGGACAATTGCCCCATGGCATACCAGCCGATGAAGAACAGCGTGTAGGTCAGGAAGGCGTGGCGGATCCAGCGCATCATCTTCGGTTTTTTCACCAGCCAGTCCTGGAAAAACAGGATGAACATCAGCACGCCGATACCGATACCGAGCACCACAATCTGGAATTCCCGCTGGTACCACACCTGAACCCACATGGGCTGGTTTTCCAGCCATTCTTCCTCGGACACTACAGGCTCCGGACGGGTGTAATACTGCTCCGGAAGCTGGTACTCCAACGGAAACACCTGGAACTCGCTGTCCAGGGGGCCGGTCTGGCGCTTCACAGTGAGTTCGATTGTCCAGGGTGTACCGGGATCGAAGTTGTACTGCTGGCGAATGATGAAGATCGCCATCTCGGTGAACTCCGGCATGCCCTCGGCATAGACATCACTCAGCCGGTAGAAGTCCAGGTCACGGAAGTTAAAGGTGTCACCAAACTGGCGAATCTGGATACGGTCGAAGATGCCGCCGCGAACGTAACCCGATCCTTTGAAGGAGTATTCACCGTTGGCCATCACGGCAATGGCATGCTCGCCCTCCTCCAGCTCGGATGTCAGCCACTGGTACTGGCTCTCGCCCAGCAGATTCCGGCCGATGGTGGGCGCATCCAGGTAAGCGGCATACAGATCAATCAGCGGCTCTTTGCGTTCCTCCGGGCCCGCGGTATCAACGCCTTCGGCTTCCGTCCCCTTGAAGGAATCATCCACCTGGCCCTTGGTAAGCATTAACCGGCGCACCGAGCCGTCACCGGTCAGTTCCTGCCAGGTTTTCTGTTCAAAGGCCTGTTTGTCGACGGTCGCCAGAGGCGGACGGGTTCCATCCTCGCCTTCAACCATGCCCAGTTCCACTCCCACCCGGTGGGCAGTGCGCATGATCACTTCATTGATCACCATCACGGTCACAGTGGCCCCGGACAATCCGTCAACGGCCACCTTTCGTTCCGAAGAGGTTCCGCCCACGGTTACCCGCTGGTCGGCTTTGAGGCCCGTGTACTGATTGGTAAAGGCGTGCATCTTACTTTCAGGTATACCCACCAGAAGAATGGGTTCGTCATGGTGGATGACCTTGGCAGCCTTGATGGTGCCTTCGATATCCAGCACCACCATGGCATTGACCGGCTTTCCTGAGTAGGCGGGCGTCTGGACAAAATCCAGGGACTGATAGGCATAGCCCACCAGTTCCTTGCGGGCATAGAGCTCCTGGATCGCTCGATTGCCTTTGCGGGGAATGACCCGGGTGACATCCGGAAACGCCTGCTTGATAACCTGACGACCGGCAACGGGCTCATACTTGGCCAAAGGCGCTGCATTCAGGGCCATGGCCATGATCAATGCGAAAAAGAGAAAAACGAAGCGGGAAAAAACGGACACTGAAGACTCCCTGAAAAAAAGCGCCTTATTGCTTAAGCCTAGGCAAATTAGAGGAAAATCAAATACCTCTTATTGAATACACCTGGCTGACGAATCGATCAGATACCCGCTGTCAGCCCAGGCTGACAGCGTTTCCGTTTGAATCGAGCGGGAGGTAATTACTGATATGGCCGAGGCGGATAGACTCCACCATCATGGTCAGTGGCTGCTGCGCTTCATCACTGGATGGAGGCGTGCCTCCCCGGCCGGACATGGCGGCAACGAACACCACATCCCAGGCTTGGCCGGTGGCACGGGATTCTTCATGCAGGACATCGAAATCCGGTGCTTCATCAGGGGTTTTATCGACGCAGACCACCGGCGTCAGGGCGCCGCCTTCGCCGCGTTCAAAAGCGGCTTTTTCCTCCGGGGAGGCCTCATCCGGCAACTCCGCCCGACAGAACACGAATAGCAGACGCTGGGGTTCCTGCTGGCTATAGGAGGCCTGAATCAGGTCACTGTAACTGCTGATCATTTTGGTGAATCCTTACTGGTACCGGGCCGCTGCGATTTACGCCTGGCGGGCAATGAGCTGGTCGGACGAGGTTAGCCTGCGGACTTCGTCGCACACTTCTTCCACGGCATCTTCGCCGTAGCTCTGTCCATAATGTTTCTTGAAGCCGAATTCGTAGAGCCGGACATGCTCATCGGGCTCAACACCGATGTTCTCGAGGCAGGCCCGGGCACAGTGCAATGGGCAGCCATCAATAACGGTGATCGGGCGACCGGACCTGGCTGTTTTCACCAGGGACGGCACCTTGCCGCCGACGCCGGAGATGCAGGACATTTCGAACTCACCGGCATGATCGAGCCTTACCGCCACATTGTTGGCCAGCTGCGCCACATCAGAGCAGCCGGAACATGAGTAAATCAGTGGACGTTGCTTTCTCGATGTCACTTGTCCCCCTTTCCAAAAAGCCTGGAGGTTTGAATGTGATCCGTTACTGGCTGATCTCAATCAGACGCTGCGGATCCGAGATGAACAGTCGGCTGCGGTTGACCCGCACCAGGCCGTTGGCTTTCAGGTCCGCCAGAATCCGGGAGAAAGTCTCCGGCTGCATGGCCAGCCTGGAGGCCACCAGGCACTTGGGTAGCGGCAACTCGACTTCTCCACCCTCATCTGCGCCATTGGGCAGCAGGTCGATCAGGTAGCGGATCAGGCGGTCACGGGCGTTCTGCACGGTCATGATTTCCAGGTCGTGGAACCGGGAAACCGCGCGTTTGGCGTAATGCCGCAGGGCTGCCTGGGCGTATTTCGGGTTGCTTTCCAGCATGTCCTGGTAGGCCTTCACGGGGATCATCAGAACCTCGCTGGATTTCAGGGCCTCGGCGTAGCAGGCATACCGGGGCGGATCGGCATAGATCATGACTTCGGCGAAGCAGTCGCCAGGGGCGATGCTGTCGAGGGTTCGGTCGATGCCGGAGGAGTCCAGGCGGTAAAGACGCAAGCGGCCGGAGATCACGAAGAAGAAATGGTGCGCCGGCATGTCCTGGCGATAGAGCAGCTGGTGATGGCCAAGGCGGATTCTTCGAGATTGCTGGATCAGGTGCTGCAGGTCTTTGCCATTGAGTTCCGAGAACAGTGGATGGCTGCGCAGGGCCTGGAGGCCGTCTTCGTCGTCAAAGGGTTTGTTGACGGCGACGAGCACGGGTTTGGTGTAGCGGGTTTCGGCCGTTTGGGTCAGTGCCATTGGTGTATCCTCTCTGCATATTCATGCATGCGAAATCATGATTTAAATAGTAGAAGGATACTGGGGGAAAATCGCTCCCCCCATGGGGGTAGTCGGGGGGTTATTCGGGAGTAATTGATCTAACTCAAAGTGTTTTTTTGCTAACTAATTTGAGTCGAAAAGGCTACCGCTAGGTCTGGCGCCTGGCGCACTGAACATCGAGTACAGACTGGCAGGAACCCCCTTTCCAAAACACGCTCCTTGCGGCACATCCATGTGGCGCTTGACTGCAGCCATCCATGGCTGCAGACAGTTTTGGAAAGGGGGTTCCTGCCAGTCTCCAGGCTTTGGTCGCGCGCCTTTTACTGCATTAGTGGCGAGTCGGGCAGCTCGAGATCTACTCCTTCTACGCCAGTTTCCGCTGCCAGAACCTGCAGGTACTGACGAAACGCCCGGCGGGTTACACTCTCGCTCAGGTACTGTCGGATCTGGGGTTTGACGTGCTCATACGGGAGCTGCTGGCCGTCGATTCGCTGGTCGACGCGGACGATGTGCCAGCCGTAGCGGGTTTCGATCAGTTCCGGGTTGAGGCCTTCTTCCAGGGACAGGACGGGGCGCTCGAATTCTTCCACTGTCTGGCCCTTGCTGATCTGGCCGAGGCTGCCGCCCTGATGGCGGGACTCGCAGGCGGAGTATTGTTTGGCCAGTTCGGCGAACTGGGAGCGGCCGTTGATGAGGGACGACAGCAACTGTTGGCCGGCTTCTTCCTGGCGGATGCGTTCCTGGACGTCGTCCGGGGCGGCGGCAAGAAGGATGTGGCTGACGGCCATCAGTGTGGGGCTGCGGAAGCGGGCCGGATTGGCCTTGTAGAAGCGTTCGCAGTCCTCTTCGGTTGGGTCCGGTACGTTGAGTTCGAGTTCCAGGACACGGACAATGCGGTCTTCTTCGTCGGCAATGTCATCGAGCTTGAGACGGCAGGCCTGTTGCAGGAGGAGCTCGCGGATAACGAGGCTTCTGGCGGCTTCATGCCAGGCTTCGGCGACTTCTTCGGCCGGGTGGTGCTGCATTTCCCGGGCGATGTCGTCTTCGCCGATGAGGGTTTCACCCACGGTGACCGGCGGGAACTGGTTTCTGGGTTTTTCGGCGTCGCCGACGGGGATGAGTTGCATAGCAATAACCTCGGTAAACATGGGGTCAGATGAATGCTTTCATCCGACCCCGATTTCATTTGCATCAGGCGCGCTTGCGAACCACCTGGTACCTGCGCCCGAAATACTCCACCGGCACGCTGAGCATGTGCACCAGTCGGGTAAACGGGAAGAGTACGAAGATGGTCAGGCCCAGGAAGATGTGGGTCTTGTAGATCCAGTGCACGTCGGCAATGTAGCCGGCCACGCCGCCCTGGAGGGTCACAATGCCCTGGGCCCAGGCGGAGAACTTGAGCATGGTGCTGCCATCCAGGTGACCCATGGTGGGCAGAATGGTCAGCAGGCCGAGTGCCAGCTGAATGACAAGGATGACGATGATCATGTTGTCCGCAAAGGTGCTGCTGGCCTTGACACGTGGATCGGTCAGCCGGCGCCAGGCGAGCATGCCGCCGCCGATAATGGCCATCACGCCGGCGATCCCGCCAACCACGATTGCCATCACCTGCTTGGTGCCCGGGGTCATGAACGGCTCATAGAGTGCGTGCGGTGTCAGCAGGCCCAAGAGGTGGCCGAAGAAGATCACCAGTACGCCAACATGGAACAGCACGCTGGCCATCACCATGTTCTTCTTGCGCAACATCTGGCTGGAGTGAGCCTTCCAGGTAAACTGGCCCTGGTCGTAGCGGGCCCAGGTTCCAATCACCAGAATGGCGATCGCAATGTAGGGATAAACCCCGAAAATCAGTGTGTTCAGATAGGACATCATTTCCGTTTCCTCCTGCGCCCTCAGGCGCGCCCTGCCTGACGGGGTGTTGCATCCGTCATCAGCTGATCACTCAGGTGAATGGTCTGGGTCTGTTCCAGTTCGCGGCGGCGCTGACCAACAACGCTGCTACTGCTGCAGGAACTGCCCTGATCATCGACAAACTTCACCATTTCCTCTTCCCAGACCTTGTCCAGGGCCTCAGGCGTGTCGTCACGTTCTTCCGAGGCGACAATCTGCGCCAGCTCCTGACGATTGGCATTGCGGCCCGACAGGATCAGCAGGGAGTCCATCACCACGTGATAAAAACTCTCCCGCTGGTACAGGCGCTCGCCCAGCAGTCCGAGGATGTGGTGGATGTCCTCCAGCCAGTTCCGGATCTCATCCCAGGGGCGAGTGGAAAGGTATTCCAGGAACAGCGGCAGGTAGTCCGGCAGCTCCCGGGCGTCGATCTCCAGACCGTTGGTGCGGTACTCCTCCATCAGGTCCACCATGGCCTGGCCCCGGTCGCGGGATTCCCCGTGCACGTGCTCGAACAGCAGCAGCGACGTGGCGCGGCCTTTGTCGAACATGCCGACGTAGTTTTCCTGCATGTCCAGCAGGTCGGCATCGCATAGCATCTCCACACAGCGGAGCAGTTGCTCCTTGTTCTGCCTCGGCAGCCGGCTGTCCTCGAGGACAGCGGCAATCAGGGCGTCTTTGGAGGCCTGGAGTTCTTCGGTCGGGTACTCAAGCACCCTTGCCAGTACTTTTAAAAGTTGCATCGCGGCCTCCTTATTCCTGCAGTTGCTTCGGATCGACCTGCTTCACGGTCGACAGCTTCTGGACCATGCTGGTGGTCTGTTTACGGCCACCGAACATGTTGAACTTGCTGTCGCCGTTGCAGCCTTCACCGAAGCTGAAGCCGCAGCCGTTGCGCTCGCCATGGGCGGTGGCATCGGGGAAGGCTTCCTTCGCCAGCTCACGGTGGCTGGTGGGGATCACGAAGCGGTCCTCATAGTTGGCGATGGCCAGGTAGCGGTACATCTCGTCCGCCTGGGCCTTGGTCAGACCAGCTTCTTCAAGGGCGCGCAGGTCTTCCTTGCCTTCCACGGTCTCTGCGCGCTTGTAAAGGCGCATGGCCATGATCCGCTTGAGGGCCAGCACGATCGGCTTCTCATCACCGGCGGTAAGCAGGTTGGCCAGGTACTTCACCGGGATCCGCAAGCTTTCGATCTTCGGCAGTACGCCGTCGAACTCGACCTTGCCAGCCTCCGCGGCAGACTGAATCGGGCTCAGGGGCGGTACGTACCAGACCATGGGCAGAGTGCGGTACTCCGGGTGCAGCGGCAGGGCCAGCTTCCAGTCCACCGCCATCTTGTAGACAGGGCTCTGCTGGGCGGCTTCGATCACATTCATCGGAATGCCATCTTTCTTCGCCTGCTCGATCACTTTCGGGTCGAACGGGTCCAGGAAGATTTCCAGCTGCTTCTCGTACAGCTCGTGCTCGCCCGGGGCGCTGGCCACCTCTTCGATGCGGTCTGCGTCGTACAGCAACACACCCAGGTAGCGAATCCGGCCCACGCAGGTCTCGGAGCACACGGTTGGCATGCCAGCCTCGATCCGCGGGTAGCAGAAAATGCACTTCTCGGACTTGCCGGTTTTCCAGTTGAAGTAGATCTTCTTGTACGGGCAGCCGGAGACACACATCCGCCAGCCACGGCACTTGTCCTGGTCGATCAGGACGATGCCGTCTTCCTCACGCTTGTAGATGGCACCGCTGGGGCAGCTGGCAACGCAGGCCGGGTTCAGGCAGTGCTCGCACAGGCGCGGCAGGTACATCATGAAGGTGTTTTCAAACTGGCCGTAGATGTCCGCCTGCACCTGGTCAAAGTTCTTGTCCTTGCGGCGCTTGGCGAACTCGGTACCGAGAATCTCTTCCCAGTTCGGGCCCCATTCGATTTTTTGCATGCGCTGGCCGGAAATCAGCGAGCGCGGCCGTGCCACCGGCTGGTGCTTGGTGTCGCCAGCGGTGTGCAGGTGCTGGTAATCGAAATCAAACGGCTCGTAGTAATCGTCGATCTGTGGCAAATCGGGGTTGGCGAAGATGTTCGCCAGTACCCGGAAACGGCCACCGATCTTCGGGCGGATCTTGCCGGAGCTGTCACGCATCCAGCCGCCCTTCCACTTGTCCTGGTTCTCCCACTCTTTCGGGTAGCCGATACCGGGCTTGGTTTCGACGTTATTAAACCAGGCGTACTCCATGCCTTCACGGCTGGTCCATACGTTTTTGCAGGTCACTGAACAGGTGTGGCAACCGATGCACTTGTCCAGGTTCAGCACCATGCCGACTTGGGAACGGATTTTCATTTTACAGCCTCCTGAACAGTGTCATTGCCTTCACCGTCGAGCCAGTCGACGTTGTGCATCTTGCGAACCACCACGAATTCGTCGCGGTTGGAGCCTACGGTGCCGTAGTAGTTGAAGCCGTAGGAATACTGGGCGTAACCGCCAATCATGTGGGTCGGTTTCGGGCACACACGGGTAACCGAGTTATGGATACCGCCGCGGGTGCCGGTGATTTCCGAGCCCGGAATGTTCACGATCCGCTCCTGGGCGTGGTACATCATGACCATGCCCGGCATCACTCGCTGGCTGACCACTGCCCGGGCTGCAATCGCGCCATTGGCGTTGAACAGCTCGATCCAGTCGTTGTCTTCGATCGCCAGTTCTTTGGCATCGTCTTCACTCAGCCACACGATTGGCCCACCGCGTGAAAGGGTCAGCATCAGCAGGTTGTCGCTGTAGGTGCTGTGAATACCCCACTTCTGGTGCGGCGTAATCCAGTTCAGCGCTTTCTCGGCATTGCCGTTGCTGCGCTGGTTCAGCATGCTGCTGACCGTCTTGGTGTTGATCGGCGGACGGTAGACCAGCAGGCTTTCGCCAAAGGCGCGCATCCACTCGTGGTCCTGGTAGAACTGCTGACGGCCGGTCAGGGTGCGCCAGGGGATCAGTTCGTGGACGTTGGTGTAGCCGGCGTTGTAGGACACGTGCTCGTCTTCCAGGCCAGACCAGGTCGGGCTGGAAATGATCTTGCGCGGCTGCGCCACGATGTCCCGGAAGCGGATTTTTTCCTCTTCCTTGTTGGTGGCCAGATGGGTGTGGTCCAGACCGGTAATGTCGGAGAGCGCCTGCCAGGCCTTGACCGCAACCTGGCCGTTGGTTTCCGGCGCCAGAGTCAGGATCACTTCCGCCGCATCGATGGCGCTCTCAATTTTCGGGCGGCCGGCGTTGGCACCGTCGATGTGCTTGAAGTTCAGGTCCCCCAGGAACTTCACCTCTTTCTCGGTGTTCCAGTTGATGCCTTTGCCACCGTTCCCCAGCTTGTCCATGAGCGGGCCAAGGGAGGTAAAGCGCGCGTAGGTGTTCGGGTAATCCCGCTCAACGGTCATGAAATTGGGCGCCGTCTTGCCCGGGATCAGCTCGCACTCGCCGCGCTTCCAGTCCTTCACATCGAACGGCTGGCCCAGCTCGGCCGGCGCGTCGTGCAGCAACGGCAGGGTGACCACGTCTTTCTCGACACCGAGATGGCCTTCGGTGGCTTTCGAGAACGCCTTGGCGATGCCCTTGTAGATTTCCCAGTCACTGCGCGCTTCCCAGGCAGGATCGGTGGCTGCGGTCAGCGGGTGGATGAACGGGTGCATATCCGAGGTGTTCAGGTCGTTCTTCTCGTACCAGGTGGCCGTCGGCAGGACGATGTCGGAATACAGGCAGGTGGTGGACATGCGGAAGTCCAGAGTCACCAGCAGGTCGAGCTTGCCTTCCGGCGCCTCGTCATGCCATTTGACCTCTTTCGGCTTGGCGCCACCTTCGTGGCCCAGGTCCTTGCCCTGCAGGCCACTCTTGGTGCCCAGCAGATATTTCAGCATGTACTCGTGGCCCTTACCCGAGGAACCCAACAGGTTGGAGCGCCAGATGAACAGGTTGCGCGGGTGGTTCTGGGGCGCTTCCGGATCCTCACTGGCAAACGCCAGGGAGCCGTCCTTCATGGATTGCGCCACATAATCAGCCACTTCCATACCCGCCTTTTCAGCCTCGGCCGCAATACCCAGCGGGTTGCGGTTCAGCTGCGGCGCAGACGGCAGCCAGCCCATACGCTCGGCGCGCACGTTGTAGTCGATCAGGCTGCCACCGAATTTGGATTTGTCCGCCAGCGGAGACAGGATCTCGTCAACACCCAGCTTCTCGTAGCGCCACTGCCCGGAGTGCGCGTAAAAGAAGGAGGTGGAGTTCATGTGCCGGGGCGGACGCTGCCAGTCCAGACCAAACGCCAGCGGTTGCCAGCCGGTCTGCGGGCGCAACTTCTCCTGGCCAACGTAGTGGGCCCAGCCACCACCGCTCTGGCCGATACAGCCACACATGATCAGCATGTTGATCAGGCCACGGTAGTTCATGTCCATGTGGTACCAGTGGTTCATACCGGCACCGACGATGACCATGGAACGACCTTTGGTCTTGTCGGCGTTGTCCGCGAACTCACGGGCAATGCGGATCACTTTCTCGGCGGGCACGCCGGTGATCTTTTCCTGCCAGGCCGGGGTGTAGGGCTTCACCTCGTCATAGGAAGTGGCACCGTCATCCTCGCCCAGGCCACGGCTGATGCCATAGTTGGCGACCATCAGATCATAGACAGTCACCACGCGCCCTTCGGAGCCATCCGCCAGCTTTACCTTGCGGGTACCCAGCTTGTGCTTGAGCACATCCTTGATTTCCACATGCTTGAAGTGGTCGTGCTCGATACCACCGAAGTACGGGAAGGCCACGTCCACAACGTCGTCGTGTTTCTCGACCATGGACAGCTGCAGGTTGACGTCGGAGCCCTTGGCGGTCTGTTTCAGGTTCCACTTGCCCTTTTCGCCCCAGCGATAGCCAATAGAGCCATTGGGAGCCGTCAGCTCACCGGAAGCCTCGTCGATTGCGATGGTTTTCCACTCGGGGTTGTTCTCTTCACCCAGACCGTCTACCAGGTCACTGGCGCGCAGGAACCGGCCCGGCACGAAGCTGCCGTCGTCCTTTTCTTCCAGCATGACCAGGTAAGGCATGTCGGTGTAGCGACGCACGTAGTCGGTGAAGTACTCACTGGGCTTGTCGACGTGGAACTCTTTCAGGATGACGTGGCCCATGGCCATGCCCAGGGCGGCGTCTGTGCCCTGCTTCGGATTCATCCACTCGTCGGACAGCTTGGAAACTTCGGCGTAGTCCGGCGTGATGGCAACGGTCTTGGTGCCTTTGTAGCGCACTTCGGTGAAGAAGTGAGCATCGGGGGTACGGGTCTGGGGCACGTTGGAGCCCCAGGCAATGATGTAGCCGGAGTTGTACCAGTCCGCGGATTCAGGCACGTCGGTCTGCTCGCCCCAGGTTTGCGGGGAGGCCGGCGGCAGATCGCAGTACCAGTCGTAGAAGCTCATGCAAACGCCGCCAATCATCGACAGGTAGCGGCTACCAGCCGCGTAGGAGACCATGGACATGGCAGGAATGGGCGAGAAGCCGATGATGCGGTCCGGGCCATACTTCTTGGCGGTGTAGACGTTGGAGGCGCCAATCAGCTCGTTGACTTCGTCCCAGCTGGAACGCACGAAGCCGCCCATACCCCGGCGCGGCTTGTACTCCGCCGTTTTCTTGGGATCTTCAACAATGGACGCCCAGGCATCCACCGGATCCTTGTGCTCAACTTTCGCCGCGCGCCAGAGCTTCATCAGGTGCTTGCGCATCAACGGGTACTTCAGGCGGTTGGCGCTGTACATGTACCAGGAGTAGCTGGCACCACGTGGGCAACCGCGGGGTTCATGGTTGGGCAGATCCGGACGGGTACGGGGGTAATCGGTCTGCTGGGTTTCCCAGGTCACCAGGCCGTTCTTGACGTAGATTTTCCAGCTGCAGGAACCGGTGCAGTTGACGCCGTGGGTGGAACGCACGATCTTGTCGTGCTGCCAGCGCTGGCGGTAGCTGTCTTCCCACTCGCGACTGACTTCGTGGGTTTCGCCATGGCCGTTGGCGAACGGCTCGCGCTTCTTCCTGAAGTAATTCAGTTTATCGATCAAATGACTCATGGTCTCTTTCTCCATCAACCCGTCTGCTGGATCGTTGCTCCGATTTGAGACCATTGTGTGTGAGAAAAACCGCGAAATCTGCGTGGTTACTACCTCATAACCCGCTTCTACCACCCAGGGGGTAGGCGGCCTATATCCCCGGGTGGAGAAGGTGCTCGCGCTCGTGCCGGCGACTTTCCCGGGCAAACAGGAACAGGCAGCCCACAAGTAAGAGGAAGAGAATCATGAAGACCGCACTGCGGATGCCCAGCCAGTGGTTCACACTGCTGAAGATCACTGGTAGAAGAAACGCCACGGAACAGGCGCTAACCAGAAGCAGCCCGGCAACAAAGGCCGCCACAGGCCGATTTTCGATAATGACCAGCCGCTGGAGACTCCCCATGGTGCAACCCATGGCCAGCCCGAGAGTCACCACAAACACGCTCTCGACCTGCATGGGCAGGGCAAATTCAACACGGATCATGGCGTCGACGCCCTGGATGAAGAGCGTCATGGGTGGGTAGGACAGAACAAACAGCGCAATCAGGCAGACAACCAGAGCCCGGCTGACAACTCTTGCACTGCCGAACCGATCGGAAAAACCTCCGCCAGCGATCTGGGCCAGGGCTCCCGGAATAACAAACCATTGCGCCAGCCGGGCACCGGAATCCACCGGCAGCTCGAACTGTGACGACAGATAATCCGGCAGCCACAGCGCCAGGGCAAAGAAACTACCGGCAACAATGCCAAAATAGCCGCAGAGCTGACCGGCTCTCTTTGACTGCATCTGGCGCAACAAAATCCTGACTGACGTTTCAGCGCTCGGGTCCGCCGCCGCGTCTTCCGGATCGGTCAGCATGACCAGCAAGGCAAGAACCAGCACCAGGACGATGAGGTACGCCAGCGGCACCCCGTGCCAGGAAAAAGCTTCATGAAATAGAGGCACGAGGTAGTAGTTGAATCCGGCGCCGGTGACTCCGGCACCGAATACCCCCAGGACAAGGCCCAGGCGTGGAGATTCACAGTGTCCCGTCACGAACTGTAACCCGGCACTGTAGAATCCGCCCGCCAGCCCCAATCCGCCAGCGGCGATCAGGTAGCCTGGAAAGGTGTCGGTGATTAAAAGTATCAGCATGCAGGCGGCAAGTCCGGCCAGACAGATCAGCATGATCCGACGGGCACCGAATTTCTGTGCAGCAATCCCTGCCGGAACGGCGAGTGCTGCCCCAACCGCCATCGGCATCGCCAGCAGGAAGCCAAACTGGATGTCGCTGAGATCCAGTTCCAGGCGCAGGTGGACTCCGGCTACCGCGAACAGGGTCCAGCATCCGGCAGCAACAACGAAGCCCGCCATCGCCAGCGGCAGTACCACCGCCAGTGACGCCAGCCGGTCCTCTGCACCATCCCTTTCGGACTTCATTGCTTTTGCTCTGCTAAAAACCTGCTTTTCAGTTTCATCTTTTGATCATAAAAGGGTCAAAGATTATGATGGGTTACCAACCATTGGGGTAATTGACTATCCTCAAGGAGGTATCAGGGACTGTCCGGGCCGGGCATAATTCAGTCCGTCCCGCCAAATACACCGATGCGCAAAAGAGTCGATGACACCCAGAAGCCCGCTTGTAACCCGAATCGCCATCGTTGTTGGCGCCGTGGTGCTGACAGCCATTGTCAGCATGGCGACCACGCTTGCGGTTTCCAAAAGCATTGAAGGCAATGCCACTGCCATCAATCTGGCAGGTGCCTTGCGCATGGGGGCATTCCAGTTACTGGCCCGGAGTGCCGGCCCGGAAGCGCCGGCATCGGGGTTAGACTCCATCGTGCAGATGCTCGACCGTTACGAGGCCAAGCTGGCCGATTCGAGCATTACCCATGCGATCCCCGAGAGCCGGGAGCATCCGCTTGCCATTCAGTACCAGATGATTCTGGAATCCTGGCAAACCATGCTCCGGCCGGCCATGCAGAATCACGATCAGGGCACGCCCATAACCGTGAATATGCTCGCCTCAACGCAACAATACGTTGATCGCGTGGACCAGCTGGTCAAGATGCTGGAACAACGCACCGAGGCGCGCATTGACCTGCTGCACCTGATCCAGATCATCAGTCTGGCCTTTTCAATCCTGATCATCGTCGCGCTGTTCATTGACCTGAAAAACCGGATTCTGCGGCCATTGCGCAAGCTGGTGAGCATTGCCAACGCCGTTGGCGAACAGGATTTCTCCCGCCGAGCCGACCTGGCCGGCTCTGACGAGCTCGCGCAACTGGGCCAGGCCTTCGACCAGATGACCAGCGAGCTGGCATTGACTTACCACGAGCTGGAGGAACGGGCGCGCCTGAAAACGGAAGAGCTCGAAAAAAGCCACACGGCCCTCCAGCTGCTGCACTCGGCAAGCCGCGACCTGTTCGCCAAGCACGATCTGTGTCACGGGGCGATCCCCATGCTTCAGGAACTTGAGCAGCTTCTGGGCATCGGGCCGATCCGCCTCTTTCTCCATGACAAGCAGTCCTCGGAACCGGTGGAAGCCATCACGACAGCCACCCGGGAACGCCCTTTCTACTGCCGCGATCATCATTGCAATGCCTGCCTGGTGACACCAGAGGCGTATGACGAGCTTCCCGTGGAAGCCAACGACGGTCGCAGACTCCTGCTTCCAATTCGCACCCCAGGGCAATTACTGGGTACTTTGGAAGTCTGGTACCCGGCCAAGGAAGGCCTGTCAAAAACCAACCGCCGCCTGCTGGAAACCCTCAGCGACCAGCTGGCCACCGCCATTTTTCTGGAACGTCAGATCACCGAGGAGCAGCAGCAGACCCTCGCCGAGGAGCGCACCGTGATCGCGCGGGAGCTTCATGATTCTCTGGCCCAGTCGCTCTCATACCTGAAAATGCAGGTGGCCCGATTGCGCCGCCTCAATATTGAGGGCGAGAAGCAAGAGATTCACGAGGCCATTCTCGATGAACTGAGTAACGGCCTGAACAGTGCTTACCGGCAGCTCAGGGAGCTGCTGGCTACCTTCCGCCTGAAGCTTGATACGCCGGACCTGTTTACTGCCCTCCAAAAGACCATTGAAGAGTTCTCGGAGCGGTTGGGTAAACCGGTTGAGCTGCACTACAATCTGCCACCGCAAACCTTGTCCCCAAACGAGGAGATCCATACCCTTCAGATCGTGAGGGAAGGTCTGGCCAACGCGGTTAAACATGCGGATGCCACAGACATAACCGTGGATGTCCTGTTCGAATCACCGCAGGTGCGGGTTCGGATTCGGGACAATGGCAAGGGGCTGCCCGGCAGTGATCAGCCCGTCAATCACTACGGCCTGATCATCATGCAGGATCGTGCCCGAACGCTGGGCGGCAAAGTCGAAGTAAGCAACCGGGAGGAAGGGGGTGTGGAAGTCACCCTGGGCTACGTCCCCAAAAGCCGTAATCTGATTCCTACAGAAGCATCAAATGCCTGACAACAAGAGAGAACCTGATGTCTGAGTCACCCGCAAGTGTTCTGCTGATCGATGATCACCCGCTTCTTCGCCAGGGCATCAAACAGCTGATCGACATGGAAGACGATATGGTCGTGGCTGGCGAGGCCAGCAACGCTGCCGACGGCATCCGGCTGGCAACCGAGCTGGAGCCAGACCTGATCCTGATGGACCTGAACATGCCGGAGATGGACGGCATTGAAGCCCTCAAGAAGTTGCGGGAACAAAACATCAGTTCCCGCATTGTCATGTTCACAGTCTCTGATCAGGAAGACGACGTGGTAGCGGCTCTCCGGGCCGGCGCTGACGGTTACCTGCTGAAGGACATGGAGCCGGAAGACATGATCACCCAGCTCCATCAGGCGGCGGTCGGCAAAATGGTCATCAGCGACCGACTCACCACGCTGCTGGCCGAAGCCCTGCGCTCCCACAAGCCCCAGCAGGCATCACGCCCGGATTTTGACAGCCTGACCCCAAGGGAAAAGGATATCCTGCGCCTGATCGCCGAGGGACTATCCAACAAGATGATTGGCCGCAAACTCGACATCAGTGACGGAACGGTCAAGGTGCACGTGAAGCACCTGCTGAAGAAACTCAACCTGCGCTCCCGGGTGGAAGTGGCCGTCTGGGCGGTAGAGGAAGGCCTTCACAAGGGCTGAGTTATATCAAATCCTTCCGGAGAACTTTGCTTTACTCTAGGCCGGTTACTGACCGCCCGGAGTAAAGCATGGCTTTTCCACTAGCTTCCATCACCTCCCTGGACTCTCCCCTCGTGGAGCAAACGTTTTCGGTCTTTCGGGAATACCTGCCCTCCCCCGTGCCCATGCTGGGCGCCATTGATCGCCGAGTCCCGGTGCCCCTGAAGCAGCTGGCCGTAGAAGCGCCGCTTAATCGCATTTTTGCCCGGGCAATCGAAGACGGAGAATTTGATGACTTCGAAGGGCGGCGTATTCGCCTCGAGGTGCATGGCGGACAACCCGGTATCACCATTGGCTTCTGGGCCGCGCGCCTCAGGGTGGTCGACGGCCCTGGCGAGGCAACCATCCGCGGCTCACTGGCTGCTTTCAGAACGCTCGCGGAACGCAGGCAGGATCCCGATCAGTTGTTTTTCCAGCGTCGGCTGGTCATTGAAGGCGACACCGAACTGGGGTTGTCGCTCAAGAATCTATTGGACAGTATCGAATGGCGTTTCCACCTTCGTTATCTGCTGATGCGATGATGTTTCAGACTTATTGGTTATTCTGCCATCGGGACGGGGCGAAAATGAGAGAGTAGCGCAAAGTGAACAGTAAACAGTTAAAAATAATGGCATAACCACCAAGTGCAATCTGCAACTACTCCCGATGGGGTAGGCCTTTCCTGGGTATGGCGCCTTCCGCAGCAATGGGTGAAAATCAAACGATGATTTTTCCAACGCAAATTCGCCAGATCCCATGAACAGCGCTCCACCTTTTTCAGCAGAACCGTTTGCCGTTGCTGACCGTCTAAAAACCCCTGTCTGGGTTTTCGATATTGAAAACCTCGGTATGTGCTGGGCCAACGCTGCCGGCGTAAGGATATGGGGCGCCAAAAATCTGGAAGAACTGCTTTCGAGGGATTTCGCTACTGAAATTTCGGTTTCCGCCCGAGCCCGCCTCCTAGACTATCTGGCCCGATTCAAGGCCGGCGAAACGGTGCTCGAGACCTGGACCCTCTACCCCAACGGTGAGCCTGTGCCCATGCGTTGCGTCTGCTCCAGCTTTCCCCTGCAGAATGGCCAGGGAATGCTGGTAGAGGCGCAGCCTGTTACAGAGCCAGACATTCAGGCCCTTCGCGCCCAGGAAGCTCTGCGTCATACCCCAACGCTTATGTCCGCCTTTGATATGCAGGGCAACTTGCTCACCCGTAATCCGTCGGCTATGACCATTCTGTCGGCTGACGCAGATTTAACCAGCAGCTTCGCTCGTCAGTCAGACAAGAAAGACGTGCGCCTCTGGGCGGAAAGCGATGCAGAAAGCTACTCGCTGGAAGCACCAGTTCAGACAAGCGCCGGGGAACGTTGGCACCGGGTGGATTTTCGACGTACTCTCGACCCTGCGACAGGTGAGCGCGTCATACTAGCCAGTGAGATAGACATAACCGCCCGAATGGAAAGCGAAACGGCCCTGATCAACGCCCGCGAACGATTAGCTGCTCTGCTGCAGAGCCTTCGGGGAGGGATTGTGGTGGAAGATGAAAACCGAAAAATGCTGCTTGCCAACCAGAGCTTCTGTGACATTTTCAGCATTCCTGTGCCACCGGAATCACTTCATGGAATGGACTGTGCGGCCGCCGCAGAGCAGAGCAAGACTTTCTTCCGCGACCCAGACTCTTTTATCGCAGGTATTGAAGCCGCATTACTTGCCAGGCAAACGAAAACAGATGAGCTGCACCTGTCCGATGGACGGATCCTGGAGCGTACCTATATCCCCGTCTTCAATGAGCAGACTTACGTTGGCCACCTCTGGCAGTACTGGGACATAACCGACCACAAAAAGACCATGGCCAAGCTTGAGCACGAGGCCTTCCACGACCCCCTGACCGGACTATGGAACCGGCGACGTTTCGAACAATCGCTGCTGGAAACTCACGAAGAAGCAATCCGGTACAGCCAGCCTTACTCCCTTGTGCTTGTCGACATTGACCACTTTAAGAGGGTCAACGATCAATTCGGCCATGACGCAGGGGATGTAACCTTACAGATCTTGACCGACGAGCTACGGCAGCGCCTGAGGCAGGCAGACCGGCTGGCACGATGGGGCGGAGAAGAATTTGTACTGCTACTTCCGCAAACTTCATTGGAAGGGGCGCTGCTATTGGCCGATGCCCTTCGCGAGAGAGTCAAGGAAGCATCCTTTCCTCTGGTAGGCCACCTGACAATTAGCCTTGGCGTTGCAGAAGTTTCACCGGAAGAACTGCCCCACCACGCGTTGATTCGGGCGGACAAGGCTTTATTCAGAGCCAAGACCAATGGTCGAGACCGGGTAGAGGCAGCGGAATCGGCCACCCAGAGAACCCGTCCCGATTGAGCCTGTCTTCTAACAGCACTAACGCACCCAAGTTAAACCCAATATCGAGGATAATCTGATGAGTAGAGAAAAGACTGAACTCCCCAAAACCTTTGTTGCTTTCAGCGATCGATTTCCAGAACTTCAAGATGCGCACCAGCAGCTTGGCAAAGTCCTCGCCGATGCAGGCCCTCTGGATGAAAAGTCGCGTGCCCTGGTTAAGCTCGGCGTATGCGTGGGTGCAGGTCGCGAATCCGCGTTGAAGTCCCACATTCGTCGGAGTCTGGAACTGGGCATCACACGCAAGGAAATTGAGCACGCGTTGGTGCTGGGTATGAATTCAATAGGCTTTCCGGCAACGGTAGCGGCCTGGCAGTGGGCGCAGGAAGCGCTAAGCAAGGAATAAGGTTCGCGAACAGATCAAGAAGGGGCGAGCGTTCTCAACAATCTGGGCGGCCTGGAAGGCGAGGTCCGCCACCCTCTAACTATTCAGAGTTGGTCGTTCAAAATATAATCCCGGAGCGCCACAGCATTGTTGTGCTCGGTATCCTTCGCGGCAAACACAAGCGTTATGCGGTCATGTTGCTCAAGCAGTTTCCTGAATGCCTCAAGATCCTCGCTGGCATCACCTGATGTCAGCTCATCAAGGTACCGCTCCCGAAACTCCGGCCATTTTCCCGGATCATGACCGAACCACTTCCGCAGTTCAGTTGACGGCGCCAATCCTTTCAGCCAATGGGCTATATGCGCATTTTCTTTGGCCACCCCTCTAGGCCAGATACGATCAACCAGTACCCGCTGCCCGTCTGAGCGGGCGGGTTGTTCATAGGCACGTTTCAGGCGAATATCCATCAGCGCTCTCCGCATGGAAGTTCCAGATCATAGAATTCCGGATATCGACCAATTCCGCTGTATTACGCTAACAAATTGCCGGCAACTTTCGCAGCAGCGGGTTTATCTGGATCAAGTCGGGACCAGATCCATCCCCGGCTTGCCATACCAGTACCCGTTGCAGGGGGGCGCCTCCACCAAATTCAGCGGATCGGTGGCCGGCAATTCACCCCGGCGTATCTGATCAAAGCGTCTGACCACTTCCTCCATGCCCTGATGCTCCGGGCTCAGGCGCACGGTGCTTACCCCCATACGCGCCATTTCCGGCAACTCCCGCATCAGATCGTAACGGGAGCCAGACAAGGTGGAAATGCCGTTGATACGGAACAGTTCCTGGCTTTCCCGGGAGCGCAATTCCATGCCATCCGGATGCTGCAGGCAGCGGAACTCACAATTGTCCTTGGGCAGGTTGTAATGGCGGGCGGTAAAGCAGCGGGAGGACCATGCCAGGGGCAGGAAGCCCCAGGAAAACACTTCGGCGGGAAGGTCCAGTTCTTCCTGCTGCAGCTCCCTGATTAACTGCTCAAGTGTTTCCTTGCCCAGCTCCACCGGCAGGTTCCATGCTTTCAGCCCCTGTTTGGCGAGGATCTTCAGGGTTGCGGTGTTGTAGATGTTCATCGAGGGACCGGTAGCAAACGGGATCCTGTTCCGGATAGCCACCTGCAGAGCGCTCTGATCGTTGGCTTCCACCAGGAATTCATCCTGCTCACAAAACCGGCGCAGGCGACGCAAATCGGCCTCCGACTCAATCAACGTGAGCGTGGAGAGCACCACATTCTTGCCACAGGCTTTCAGATCACGGGCCAGATCGAGCCAGTCATCCGGTTTCAGTTCCCGCCGTCGGGAACACACCACTTCGCCCAGATAGATGGTATCCACCGGCCACTCGGCGGCATTGGCATAGAAATCGAAAACGGTCTGCCTGGACCAGAACCACAGGATCGGCCCCAAGGATAACTTCAACATGGATGGTAAAACCCTATTTCCATTTGCGATGGTAAGCGCCCAGCGTTGTCAGGCCGCCCTCGGAAAGCCCCGCAAGCGTCTGCTGCCACTGAGGTTCAACAGTGAAGCCGTCGTGGCCGGCGTCAAGCTCGTCCAGGGCATGGCGCCAGGTTCTGGCTACGTCTGCGATGTAGGACGGGCTTCGTTGGCGCCCCTCAATCTTCACGGCACTGATACCCAACGCCTGAAGCTCCGGCAACAGGTCCAGGGTGTTCAGGCTAACCGGCTCCTCAATGGCATGATAAACATTGCCTTCAACCTCAAAACGACCTTTGCACAGCGTCGGGTAGCCGGCGGATTCGCCCTGGCCATAACGGTCAATCAGGACATTGTTGAGGCGGGACTCAAGCCCCAGGGGTGTTTCCTGCCAGCGCACGGCCTTGGCCGGTGAGCAGGCACCTCGAGTATTAGGGGATTCGTCGGTCAGGTAGGAGGAGAGATAGCAGCGGCCCTCGGCCATGATGCAGAGGCTACCGAAGGCAAACACTTCCAGTTCCACCGGGCTGTGTTTGGCCACACTACGAACCTGATCCAGTGACAGAACCCGGGGCAGCACGGCCCGGCGAATATCGAAGTTGTCCTTGTAGAAGGAGAGCGCTTCGTGGCTCGTGGCAGACCCTTGAACTGAGAGATGCCGTGGGATGTTGGGATACCGGTTGGCGGCATAATCCAGCAGGCCCATGTCGGCCAGAATGATGGCGTCCACACCAAGACTTGCGGCGCGGTCTACCGCCCCCTTCCATTGCTCCCAGCCGTCTGGTTGCGGGTACGTATTGATGGCACAGAACACTCTTGCACCGTGCGAGTGGGCATATTCGACACCCTCTGCGGCGCGCTTTTCGTTGAAGTTCAGGCCAGCAAACTGACGGGCGTTGGTGCTGTCACGAAAACCGAAATAGACGGCGTTGGCACCGTTTTCCACGGCGGCTTTCAGGGCCGGAAGGCTACCGGCAGGGCAGACAAGTTCCATGGCATTCTCCACTACTAGAATGCCCATACGTTACCGGCACTTACGCAGTAAATGCCTTGACCATTGTCAGCCTCGGGCAAGCCGCTCTCCTCGCTGGTTCATCGACCGAGGGACCTACCCCGGGAGAGGTACCCTCCGCATTGCTACGTACCAGCACCGTTTCTTGATCAATATCAGGCAATTAACACACGATCACAGGAACTTACACACCTGAAACTACCCCATCGGTTACCCCGTCAAGATTATAGAACCTGTGCGGGACAGGCCGGGATAATTGACTTAACGTCTATTTGATCAAGGCACGGCTATGAAACTCATTAACAACCTCTCTATGCGAGGCAAGCTGGTTACCCTGGTGGTGCCGGCTCTGCTCGTTATTCTCTTCTTTGCCGCAGGCAGTATCGTGCTGAGCTATGGAAAACTCGGCGACATGCGTGAACTGGGCGAAATGGTGGAACTGGCCCAAGCCGGCGATCCGCTGACCGAAGCTTTGCAAAAAGAGCGTGGCCGTTCTGCTGTGTTCCTTGCCAGCAAACCGGGAAGCGATGCTGCTCGCCAGGCTGAGAGAGACCTCAGGGACCAACGGAACCAGACCGACAACCGGATTTCGGCCTACTTTCGTGAAATCGAGGCCCTGATGGCTGACACGGAGTTCGATCAGTCGGTTGAAACAAGCATTCGGTCTGTCCGTGAGGGTCTCGGAAATCTTGGTGCCCTCCGCAACTCGGTGGACAACCGCAGCGACGCTGCTCCCCGCTATACCGCGATGATTATGGAGCTGATCGACCGGATTGGCCTCATCGTCCGGCGCTCGACGGATCCAGAAATTACTCGCGAGGTTAACGGCTACTATGCCCTCGCCAACGTCGCAGAGATGGCCGGTCGCGAGCGGGCTGCCGGCGCGTCGATGATTCGCAGCGGTGACTTCAATCTGCCTGCCGTGGCCCGAATTGCACGTCTTGGCGGCCATCAGGAAGCCTACCTGAATGAAGCCATGGCCATGCTGTCGGCGGATGACAAGACACGTGAAACCCTGGAAAAACAGCACCTGAGTGTCGCGAGCCAGGCTCTGGCGGAGCGTCGTGAAACCTTGTTCAGCAGTCCATCTGGCATGTATGCACTGGACGCATCTGACTGGTTTGCCACCACAACCCAGAGAATCGGTGTCCTCAATCAGGCCAGACAGGAAATGCTCTCCGGACTCATGAGCCTCGCCTCGGCAGGCGTCGCCGATGCCCGTCGAGACCTGATGGTGGCTGCCGTCATTTCCGCCGGCGCGGTTCTGATCGTCTTGATCCTGATGCTGGTTATCATCCGCGCGATCAATTTGCAGGTCGGTCGACTGCTGGATGGAGTACGCTTTGCCATGGACAACAAGGATCTGACCCGTGAGATTGAAATCTCCAGCCATGATGAAGTGGGCACCATTGGCAAGGCGATCAACGAACTGTTCGGACGCTTCGGCAATGCACTGCTGCACATCGACAAATCCAGCGTGCAGCTGGCCACCGCTACCGAGGAGACCAGCTCGACTGCCGGCCAGAATGCCAGCCAGGTGAAAAACCAGCAGCAACAGATCGAACAGGTTGCCGCGGCCACCGAAGAGATGTCGGCCACCTCCGAGGAAATCTCCCGGAACACCCAGCAGGTGGCCGATGCCGCACGCAGTGCCATGGAGAAAAGCCGGAGTGGCGAGCAGGTATTGCACGGAAGCGTGAGGAGCATCCGGTCGCTGGCCAGGTCGGTTCAGAAGGTGAACGAGGTGATCGAAGAGCTGGAAAGCCGCAGCTCAACCATCGCCGATGTGGTCGATGTGATCCGGAAGGTTGCCGACCAGACCAACCTGCTGGCGCTGAACGCGGCTATTGAAGCCGCCCGCGCCGGCGAGCATGGTCGAGGGTTTGCGGTGGTCGCCGACGAAGTCCGCACTCTGGCGCAACAGACCCATGAATCCACCACCCAGATCGAGGAGATTATCACCAGCTTTCAGAGCATTACAGACAATGCCAGCCGCTCGATTGTCGAAAGCCATAAGTTGGCTAACGCCACCAGTGAGCAGGCGTCCGAGCTGGAGCAGACCTTCGCGGATATCCTGACCGACGTGAACAGCATCTCCGATATGGCCGGCCAGATTGCGACCGCCTCTGAAGAGCAGGTGGCGGTTACCCGGGAGCTGGCGGGCAGCATGGAATCAGTCAGTGAAGCCGCCATACTGACGCTGACCGGCTCCCAGGAAATCACCCAGGTGACCGGCGAGCAGGCACGGCTGGCCAGGGTCCTTCAGGACCTTGCCAACGAGTTCAAGGTGCCGGCCTACAGCTGATACTAGCAAGACGCAAAAGGGGCTCTCCGGAAACGGACAGCCCCTTTTTTGGCTCTGCAAATGAACATGGGGTCAGAAGCAAGCACTCTTCTGACCCCGACCATGCCGCTACTATCAGATAATCCGCGAGAACCGCTGGCTGGCGCCCTCTTTGCGGTACAAATCAAAAATCTGGCAGATCGCCCGGATCAGCAACCGCCCTGCAGGCTGAACCTGAAGGGCATTGCCATCATCAGCAATCAACTCATCCTGAATCATGGGCTTCAAGCGGCTGAGTTCATCGGCAAAATAGCGATTCAGATCTTCCTGCCAGACATCCGCAAACAGCTGACGGTCCAGCCGGAACTGGCAAATCAGCTGGCCGATCACCCAGCGGCGGATTCGGTCGTCCCGAGTGAGGTTCACGCCTTTGGTGATGGCCAGTTGGCCGGCATCAATGGATGCTTCCCAGGAAGGCAGGTCGTGATTGTTCTGGAAATAGGCATCGTCCGTCTGACCAATTGCGGAAACGCCGAGGGAAACCAGATCGCATTCGGAATGGGTGGTGTAACCCTGGAAATTCCGGTGCAGACGGCCTTCTCGTTGCGCCACCGCCAGGCTGTCGTCCGGCTTGGCGAAGTGGTCCATGCCAATGTATTCGTACCCGGCGTCCAGCAAACGGTTGATGGTGTTATGCAGGATGGTCAGCTTCTGCTGCGGACTGGGCAGGGTGTCGCCCTGAATCCGGGTCTGCGGATAGAAACGGTCCGGCAGGTGGGCATAGCTGAACACTGACAGCCGGTCCGGCGACATCTCGATCACCGCTTCCAGGGTCTCGGCAAAGCTTTCCGGCGTCTGGTATGGCAGGCCGTAAATCAGGTCCAGGTTGATGGACCGGAAGCCGATGCGCCGTGCCTCGTTGAGCACCGCTTCGGTCATGGCCCGGGGCTGGATACGGTTCACTGCTTTCTGAACCTCCGGGTTTACATCCTGTACCCCCAGACTGATCCGGTTGAAGCCCAGGTTCCACAGGGTTGGCAGGGTATCCTGGTCCACTTCCCGCGGGTCGATCTCCACACTGTAATCCCGCTCCTCACCGGTTTGCAGTTTGAACAGCTCCCCGTAACCCGCCATCAGGTGTTCCATCACATCTTTTGGTAAAAACGTGGGGGTACCGCCGCCCCAGTGCAGCTGGGTTACTGGCCGGTCGGCCCCGAACAGTTTTGACTGGATGGCCGCCTCTTTCAGCACCCGCTCTACGTAAGGCATGGCCTTGTCACGTTTTTTGGTGATGACCTTGTTGCAGGCGCAGTAGTAGCAAAGGTGCGCGCAGAACGGCAGGTGGGTGTACAGCGACAGCGGCCGGCCACTGGCCTTGCTGCGAGCCGCTGCTTTCACCATGTCCTCAATCGGGTAGTTCTGATTGAACTCGACGGCCGTGGGATAGGAGGTGTACCTCGGGCCGCTCAAGTCGTAGCGGCGGATCAGGGCGTCATCCCAGATGAATTCTGGCAGTGTAGCGTCTTGGGCTTTGAGTGCGGATGTGGGGGTCATGTCAAACTCGGGGTCAGATAAAATCGGGGCCATTCTAAGGCAATCCCTGTCGCCTCTTTTTGATGCGTGTCAGCTGAACGTTGGTTTCAGTTTACCAACGCTGCATATGAACCACCCTTGGGCTGTTGGCGTACTTGGTTTACCCCTTTGTGGGCATAGCCCGCAGCTTACTGATTGGAGGATTCCCCAGCATGGCCAACCTGATTCTGATTCTCGGCGACCAGTTAACGAGAAACATCAGCGCTCTCGACAACGCCGACAAGGATCGGGATCTCATAGTGATGGCCGAAGTCCATGAGGAAGCCAGCTACACCAATCACCACAAAAAGAAAATCGTACTGCTGTTCAGTGCCATGCGTCACTTCGCCCGGCAACTGGAGAGCGATGGCTGGCAGGTTCACTACCAGGCCTATCACCCGGACAACGAGCACCAGAGCCTCGAGGCAGTGGTTGGCGAGCAGGTTAAGCAGATCAATGCCGAGAGCGTGATCACCACAGAGTGTGGTGAATGGCGGCTGCATGAGCAGATCAGTGGTTGGCACGAGCGCCTTGGGGTACCGGTGGAAATCCGGCCGGATTCACGGTTCATTGCCACCAAACAGGAATTTGCAGACTGGGCCGAGGGCCGCAAACAGTTGCGGATGGAGTTTTTCTACCGCGAGATGCGGCGCAAGACCGGGTTGTTGATGACATCCGACGGCGAGCCCGAGGGTGGTCAGTGGAATTTCGATGCGGACAACCGGAAGAAATGGACCGGCAAGCCGCCAGCCCCCGCACCATTTCGGATAGAGCCCGATGCCATTACCCAAGAGGTTATCGCCCTGGTGGATGAGCACTTCAGCAATCACTTCGGCACCACCGACGATTTCCATTTTGCCGTTACCGCCGAAGACTCGCAGGCGGCGCTCGAGCACTTCATCGATTATGCCCTGCCCTGCTTCGGCGATTATCAGGACGCGATTTCGGACAACGAGGACTGGCTGTTTCATTCCATCCTGTCGCCCTACATCAATTCCGGGCTTCTGGATCCGGTGGCGGTTTGCGAGGCGGCCGCTCAGGCGTGGTATTCAGGCCGTGCACCGATCAACGCGGTGGAGGGATTTATCCGTCAGATACTGGGCTGGCGCGAGTTCGTGCGGGGCATTTACTGGATGAATATGCCGGGATATGCCAAAGAAAACCGTCTGGGCAACACCCGCGCCCTGCCCTGGTTCTACTGGACCGGGGACACGAAAATGCGGTGCATGCACAAGGCCATTGATGCCACCCGCCGCAACGCGTACGCCCACCATATTCAGCGGCTGATGGTTACCGGCAACTTCGCGCTGCTGGCGGGTATCAAGCCAGAGGAAATCTGTGACTGGTACCTGGCGGTGTACGCCGATGCCTATGACTGGGTGGAACTGCCCAACGTGCTGGGGATGGTCATGCACGCGGATGGCGGCTACCTGGGCTCAAAGCCCTACGCCGCCAGCGGCAAGTATATCCAGCGCATGTCGGACCATTGCGCCAACTGTCATTATAAGGTGAACAAGGCCACCGAAGATGACGCCTGCCCGTTCAACGCCCTGTACTGGCATTTCATCGATCGCCATCGGGACGACTTTGCCAAAAACCCGCGTATGGGCATGATGTACCGGAACTGGGACAAGCAGAAGCCCGAGAAACGGGAAGCGCTGCTCCAGCGCGCCGGGTATTTGTTGACGAACCTGGAGAAGCTTTAACCCCAACATCGGTCGGCTTCCGCAAAGCAGGTGTTTACGCCAATATGTCCTGCACTTGTGCGGCAAAAGCCCCACATTGGTGCTAGCCTGACATCAGGATTGTTAACACCATGGACGCGGCCCCGACGATGAACCTTCGACTGGCAGTGGGTCTGACAACTGTACTGGCATCACCCCTTTGCCAGGCCCAGCCTCCAATCCTGAACCTCTACACCTTTGAAAGCCCGCCGTATCAGATGGTGGGCTCTGACACGGGTGGAGAAAGTCAGATCTCCGGTGAAACCGCAGACACGGTGATTTGTGCTGCCAACCGGGCCGGCTGGTCAACCCGCATCCGGATTACGCCCCAGAACCGGGCCATACATTCGCTGGAACGCAATATGATCGATGGCTATTTTGCCATTGATCCTTCTGCAGAACTCGACACCATTGCCACACGGAGCGATCCGGTAGCGCTTGAGAAATGGTACTTTTTCACTCGCGACGACAAAGCGTTTACCAAAGACCTTCGAATAGGCGTTGTCGCCGGCAGCAACGAAGAGGCCTGGCTGAGCGCTAAAAGCTATGGGATTTTCCTGAGCGTATCCTCCCCCTCACAGCTGTTGGCCTTGCTCAAGCGGGGCCGGATTGATACCGCCCTGATGGATGAGCGAGTCATGGATCGTCTGCGCCAGGCCAAAGAATTGGCCGGCACGCAGCTCCGTGCGCACTTCGTTCGCTATGCCCCGCTTTACCTTTATCTGGGAGAAACCTTTACCTCAGACAATCCCGAATTCCTCGGCATATTCAACCGCACGCTGAACAGCTGTATGGCTGGGCAACTTGCGCTGTCACAGGAAGAAGATCGACGCATTTCGGAGCTGTCGAGTCGGCTTTTCAAGGAAATGAACAGCATCCTCGATGTTCGCCAGATCATCGACGAAGGACCGAGGCAGGAGAGCTTTACTGACGTAATGACCATCGACAGCCAATGGACGGCGCTGTCACCCCTTGCAGTGCCAGATCTGGCAGCGGACATACTGGCACTTCCCGGCTCCAAAGCGCTGCAGGCGTGGCAACATTCCCACCAGGGCCTTGTCACAGAGGTAATGCTGGTCAATGACATGGGAACCCTCGCAGCGATGAGCCAGCTCACCTCGGACTACTGGCAAGGTGATGAGCCCAAATTCCAGAAAGTCATTGAAAATCAGGCAACCCAACCCGGCGGCGATCCACCGATATACCTCTCACCCATTCGGTACGACAAGTCCGCGGCCAGATTCCAGGTTACCGCCAGCAGGCCGGTTTTGAATGATCACGGGGAACCGGCCCTCGGTGTGATCGTGATCGGACTCAGTATCGAGGAAGCACTGAGCGACTCTGAACAATACTGATTGATTCAATCGTCCTTCCGGCAAAGCAGACACTCAGGGCGGTCCGACTTCACAGGCCAACACCAGGGCCCAGAACTCCGAGAAGTCATTGACCACCACATCCGGCTTATCCGGGTGTTTGTGGGTACCCGGAAAAATCTTGTTCAGCCAGGGCAGATCCCACTGGGCCCCGTTGAAGAATACGGAGGTCAGACCCGCGCGCTTGGCGGCAATAACGTCAGTCGTGCTATCGCCCACGTACCACACACTCGGGTCGGGCGGGTAATCCAGTTTCTGGACCGCCAGCAGCAGTTGATCCGGGTGGGGCTTGCGCAGGGGTGTATCGTCGCCGCAGACGTCAACATCGAACAGATGGGTCCAGCCGGTGTCCTCCACTGCCGCCAGTTCGTGCTCGAAAAACTCGCGGTCCCGGTTGGTAATGACACCCACCTGGATGCCCAGCCGCCGTAACCCTTCCAGAACTTCCCGCACCTTAGGCTCAAACGCCTTCACGGTACCGTAGTGTTTCCGGTAATGGTGATTGAACGCCTGATGGGCAACCTGCTTGGCTTCCTGATCGTCCCCGAACAACACCTCAAAGATATCGGTCCGGGAAATCTTGCGGTCTGCCTTCACCTTCGGATGCAGCTTCGCAAACTCCCGGACGTAGGCAACCAGCTTCACATCTTCCGGGGTTTTGCTGTCTTCCGGCGCCACCATGCGGTCCATCAGTTTGAGTTTGTGGAAATCCGGCAGCATGTCGTCCACCGCGTGGTACATGGCGTCGAGGGTATCTACCAGGGTGGCGTGCCAGTCGAACAGGATGACTGCCGGACGGATGAGCTTGACCACCGCCGGGTGCCAGTCCGGCTCAATTCTAGGCTCGGGTCGCTGTGGCGGCGGAAAGGGCCGGGGTCGAACCTCGGCAGGCGTCTGCTCGAAGGCCTCCGGCTGGCTCCGCTCAAGCAGGGCTAAAAGGTCCATGAGGTCCTCAAAGCTGTCCAGAATGGCCGCGGGCGCGTCCCGGTGCGAGAACCAGCTGTCGATCCGGCCGGATTCCCAGCAGGCGCCGTTGTAGAACACGCCCGACACGCCGGCCTTGTTGGCGGTGAGCATATCGACGTAGCTGTCGCCGACATACCAGGCCTTTTCATCCGCTGGCAGACCGAGCTTTTCAAGCGCCTTGAGAATCACCTCGGGGTCGGGCTTGTACTCGGTTACGTCGTCGGCACAGACCGTGGCATCGAACAGGCGTCGCCATCGGCCTTCATCTACCGTCTGTAATTCCCGGTCCAGGAACTCTCGGTTCCGATTGGTCGACACCGCCAGGCGGATACCCATCGCTTTCAGGGCGCTGAGGTACTCATACGCGCCAGGTTGAAACGGTTTTACCTGCCCGAAATAACGGCGGTAGGCCTCGTTGTAGGCCTTGTGGGCAATCAGCTTGGCTTCTTTGTCGTCGCCAAAGATGGCATTGAAAATGTCCGTCCTTGAAACCCGCCGCTCTGCCAGAATACGCGGATGCAGGCGCCGGAAGATCCGGATGTAGCGCACCAGGCGCGCGTCGTCGCCGGTACGGCATTTATCCTCCGGCAGCAGCCGCTCCACGAGCCCCAGCTCTTCCAGTTGCGGCAGCATATCTTCCATGGCACTGAACATGGCATCGTGGGTGTCGACGAGGGTGCCGTGCCAGTCAAAGATCAACACCGACGGTGCTGAAATGGAATCGCAAAATCGGGCCATGCCCCGCCTCCATCAGAAGTTGCCTCAAGCCGGCCTTGAAATCCGCCGCCGGGCCGGCAAAACTCAGCGGTACTGACAAGAAAGATAAACCCGGTTTCCACTGCGTGCACGCATCGAGTCTGATCTATGCCAGTATCGAGCTACCTACTGCCCTACGACTTTTCACCGCTGACCCTGCTCAGTTACATGCTGGTGCTCGGGTTTTACGGTGCAGCGCTACTGAGGATGCCGGAGCAGGACCGGCCGGGACCGGGCCGGATCGGTACATTCACACTGGGCGTTATGCTCTGCTATGCGGTGATGCAGACCCGGTTCGACTACTACTCCCAGTACATGTTTTTCGTTCACCGGGGACAACACCTTATTCTTCACCACCTGGGGCCAATTCTGATTGCGCTGTCCAATCCACTGCCGGTGATGCGCTTCTGGTATCAGAAAATTTCGCCGTCTGTGCGTTATTGGCTGCAGCCTCTGGGGTGGATTTACCGCCTATTGCAGCAACCCCTGATCGCCTCGTTTCTCTTCGTGGGACTGATCTACTTCTGGCTCTGGCCGCCGATTCATTTTGACGCCATGCTCAGCCGGCAGCTGTACTGGATCATGAACTGGAGCATGCTGCTGGACGGCCTGCTGTTCTGGTGGCTGATCTTCGATCCCCGCAGTCCTGCAGTCACGAATGCGCTTGGCTACGGGAAACGTATCCTGCTGCTGGCGCTGGTGGCGATACCCCAGATGATTCTTGGCGCCTGGATCGTATTTTCCAGGGGCATGGTGTATGACGTCTACGAGGTCTGCGGCCGGGCATGGCCGATGCCACCGGAAACGGACCAGTTGCTGGGCGGCCTACTGACCTGGATTCCCCCGGCCATGATGAGCATCCTGGGCATCCTGATCGTGCTTCGCCGGGCCATGCATGAAGATGGCAAATTCCCGAAAAGCCGCTCTCTGGCGGGAGGTAACGCATGAGCAGAATACGGCTACTCTGGCTGATTTTCGTGGCACTGATGCTCACCGGCTGCACCGGGAATGATGAAAGCTGGCATGGCAAAGACATCTCAGGCCTGATGCCCGAGCTTGAGTTCCAGCTCGAGGGCACTGATGGGAATACCGTGACCCCCGCTGACTCACGAGGCACCATCCGGCTATTGTACTTCGGCTTCACCTCCTGCCCGGATGTCTGCCCGACCACGCTGACCGATCTTCGCCGGTCCGTTGGGCAACTGCCCGAAGAGTACCGGGACGATGTAACAACCCTGTTCGTCAGCGTTGACCCGCGCAGGGATACGCCGGAACGCCTGGCCAGCTACGTGGATTTTTTCGGTGATCGGGTTGTTGGCATGACAGCGGAAGAACCCGCGCTTCGAGAGCTCACCAAACGCTATCGAACAACCTTCGGTTACGACAAGCCCGACGCCAGCGGCAACTACAACGTCTCCCACAGCAGCGCCGTTTACGTGTTCGATCGCAGTGGCAACGCCCGGCTGCTGCTACGCCCCGGCCTGTCGCCCGAGCAGATCAGTGAAGATCTGGCCCAGCTGGCCCGGGAATCGGGTTAATCTCACCCTTGACCCTGTAGCAACTACAGGGTTTTGAATGCTCCCCAGAATCATCAATAAACGGAGAGCAGAAAATGCACAGCCACCACGATCACAGCCACGGGCACGGCCATGCGCAGCATTTCGACACGCATAATCGCTCGTTTGCGCTGGCCGTCGTGCTTAATGTGGTCTTTGTTGCCATTGAGGCGGTCTACGGTGTCCTGTCCGGATCCCTGGCCCTGCTGGCAGATGCCGGCCATAACCTGAGCGATGTGCTGGGCCTTGTCATGGCCTGGGTTGCGAGTTGGCTTGCCACCCAGGAAGCCACTGACCGGAACACCTACGGACTGAAAAAATCCACGATCCTGGCTGCTCTTTTCAACGCGCTTTTTCTGATTGCTGCCGTTGGCGGCATTGCCTGGGAGGCCATTGGCCGTTTCAACGAACCGGCGGAGGTTACCGGTTTGACCGTCATCGTGGTCGCCGGCATCGGGGTCATTATCAATGGCCTCACGATGCTACTGTTCATGAAAGGCCAGGAGGGCGATCTCAATATCCGCGGGGCGTTCCTCCACATGGCGGCGGACACGGCTGTGTCCGTGGGCGTTGTGGTTGCCGGCCTTGTGATCCTTTTTACCGGCCTTGACTGGATCGATCCGCTCGTAAGTCTGGTGATCGCAGCGGTGATCTTTATGGGAACCTGGCAGTTGCTCAAGGATTCACTCAATCTTGCGGTGGACGCGGTACCCAGGGACATCAACCCGCAGGAAGTCCTCGATAGTCTGAAAGGACTGCCCGGTGTTGAATCGGTTCATCATCTCCACATCTGGGGGCTAAGCACAACGGAGAACGCTCTCACAGTCCATCTCGTCAAGCCCGACCCGGCCAGTGACGATCAGATCATCGAGCAGGCCACCCGAATGCTGGCAAGTGACTTCAATATCCAGCATGTGACCATTCAATGGGAGCGGGAGGCCAGCAATTGCCCGACACTTGCCTACTGCTGATCCCCGGGAAGGAGCCGGACGTACTATGGCCAGAAACCTGAACGGAGCCCACTAGTGCCCCATAAAAAGCTCAATCTCCCTGAAAAGACCTGCCCGGTCTGCCAGCGCCCCTTCGCGTGGCGGAAAAAGTGGGCAAAGGACTGGGAAAATGTCCGCTACTGCAGCGAACGTTGCCGGCGCGAGAGGAACGCATCCACATGACGACCGTTGTGTGGTTCAAGCGCGATTTGCGTACACGGGATCATGCCCCCCTGGTGGCGGCAGCCAGCCTGGGAGAGCCCGTCATTCCGTTGTATGTTATCGAGGATGAGTACTGGCAACTGCCGGATACCAGCGGCCGGCAGTGGGCGTTTATCCGGGATTCTCTGGACGACCTGGACCGACAGTTGCGCAAGGCCGGCAGCCAGTTGCTGGTGATTCGAGGGTCGGTGACCGATGCCTTGAAGCGGCTTCAGGCCCGCCAGGGCATCAACCGCATCTTCTGCCATCAGGAAACCGGCGGACACTGGACCTTCGAGAGAGACAGGGCGGTAATTGGCTGGTGTTCGGAAAACCAGGTGGAATTCCGTGAGTGGAACCAGTTCGGTGTGGTTCGCCGCCTGAGCGACCGGGATGTCTGGGACAGGGCGTGGACCGAGCTGATGCGCCAGCCAGTGCTGGAGGCGCCGACTGCAATCCCGACATCGGATACCCTGAAGACCGATTGGGCTGCCGAGAATAGCCAGGGTTTCGAAGTGCCAGACTCATGCCCGGATCGCCAGAAAGGCGGCAGCGCGAGAGGGGAAAAGCTCCTCGGCTCCTTCCTGGATCGCCGCTGCGTCGGTTACCAGTACAACATTTCCAGCCCGAACACCGCCGTCAGGGCCTGTTCGCGCCTGAGTCCGCATATTGCCTACGGCACCGTCAGCCTGCGGGAGATCTACCAGGAAGCCAAGGCCACCGGCAACCACCGCAACACCCTGCCCCGAAAAAGGAAAAGCCTGACCAGCTTCCGCTCCCGATTGCACTGGCATTGCCATTTCATCCAGAAACTGGAGGACGAGCCGGAGCTGGAGTTCCGGGCCATGCACCGGGAAATGGAGGCGTTGAAAACCGGGCCCAATGATTCCGAGCGACTGCAACGCTGGCAGGAAGGCCAGACCGGATGGCCCCTGGTGGACGCCAGCATGCGTGCGCTGGCTCATTCTGGCTGGATCAACTTCCGGATGCGAGCCATGCTGATGGCAATCGCCAGCTACCAGCTGTGGCTGCACTGGCGCGATCCGGCCCTTCACCTGGCCCGCTTGTTTACCGATTTCGAGCCGGGCATACACTACTCCCAGACCCAGATGCAGTCCGGACTCACAGGCATCAACGCCCTGCGAATCTACAACCCGGTGCTGCAGAGCCAGAAACTGGACCCGGAGGGCGAGTTCATCCGGCGATGGATTCCCGAGCTGGCCGGCGTGCCCAGTGAAATGATCCACACACCCTGGCTGATGACACCGGCCCAGAAAGAGCGTTATGGCGGCAACACCTACATCTCACCGGTGTGTAACCATGAGCAGGCCGCTCGGGTTGCCCGCAAGGCGGTTGGCGACTTTCGCAAGCAGCATGTCAGCAAGACAGAAACAGACCGGGTGCTGTTACGCCACGGCAGTCGCAAGGGACCTGTCCAGAAACGCCCCGGCGTGCCAGCGAAGCAGCAGCCCGATCAATTGTCACTCTTCGACTAGAGGGCACAATCACATCATTTGCGGTTCATTTGCCGTTGATGCTCCAGCATTTGCTCCATCATCATCTGCATCTGGTTCATCCGGTTCTCCATCATCTGAAGACGCTGCTCGTTGTCCATCCCGGGCCCGCCAGAGCGATTGCTCTGGGCATTACCAGACTGCTTTTTACCCTGGCCCTGATTATTCATCATGCCCTGGCCGCTGCCCATCATTCCCTGACTATTGCCCATCATGCCCTGGCCCATCATCCCGGGCCCCATCATGCCGCCACGCATCATCTGCATGTGCTCCTGCATGTACTCCATGTGCTGCTCGCGCAGTCTCTGGCGTTCAGCGTTGGAATTGGCGTTCCGCATTTCCTGCATCATGGTCTGCATGCGTGCCATGTTTTCATTCATCTGCTGCACTTGTTCCTCAGTCATCATGCCGCCGCGAGGCATTTGCCCCGGGTTTCCCTGGGCAAAAGCGAAGGCAGGCAAAGCAACGAGCACAGAACACGCTACGAAACGGGTTAATCTGTTCATGAGATCCTCCTTATAGGCTGCAACTTTGTGCATCCTTATCAGTAAAGACCATGAAACTGAATTGAGGCTGAAAAAGGCCCCTTGAACCCCGTTTAAGTCCTCTCAGGTTGATCTGTGTCATCCAAACGCCCGGGGAGATCATAACTCTCATTGTGATACCCTGAATTCAGGCTTTGCCTTGATGACAGGACTTAAGGCAACCGTCCATTTTCCAGGTCGTGTCTGGGGTATCATGCGATGAAAATCGGTGAATTGGCGAAAGTCACAAACATTCCCGTTGAAACCATCCGCTACTATGAAAAGATCGGCCTGCTGCCGGAACCGAATCGAGACACCAGCGGCTACCGCTCTTACCGTAACGCTCACCTGGACCGCCTTCTATTCATTAAACGCTGTCGCAACCTGGACATGGCTCAGGACGAGATCCGCGAGCTGATCGGGTTGGCCGAACAACCGGAAGCAGACTGCAGCGATGTAGACGCCCTGCTTGCCCGCCACCTGACTCACGTGCGCGAGCGACTGAAAGAACTGGCGAGCCTGGAAGAGACCCTGGTGCGGCTTCAGGAAGCCTGTACTGATGGCAGAACGGTCCGGGAGTGCGGCATTCTTGGCGGCCTGAATTCCGAACTCGGTGCATTGGAGCCAGAGGATCGCCACAACCACGTACCCGGTACCCATGGCCCCGGCCAAAAGTGACCGGTGTTAAAAATTTCGGCAACAACTGTTGACCCTGTAGCAACTACAGGGTTTTAAATAGAGACATTCGAATACAGGAGGTCTTTATGGCGTGCAGTTGTTCTGCCCCCGAACCCAAATCCCCTGCCCCGGGCTTTCGCAAGGCATTATGGATTGCGTTGTGGGTGAACCTGGCCATGTTCGTTGTCGAGGGCGTCGCCAGCCTGTCATCCGGTTCTGTCTCACTGATGGCGGACGCCATCGATTTCTTCGGCGACAGCGCCAACTACACCCTCTCCCTGACCGTGCTTTCCATGGGAATGTTGTGGCGCGGCCGGGCAGCCATGGTCAAGGGTATTACCATGACGGCATTCGGCCTGGTGGTCTGGGCACGGGCAGTCTGGGTGGTGCAGGCGGGCATAACACCAGAGCCCCTGACCATGGGAGCGGTTGGGCTGCTGGCACTTGCCGCCAATGTAAGCGTGGCCGCAATGCTGTTCAAATTTCGTGAAGGGGATTCGGACATGCGCTCGGTCTGGCTGTGCAGCCGAAACGATGCCATCAGCAACATCGCCGTTATGGTGGCTGCGCTCGGCGTGTTCGGCATCGGAACCGCCTGGCCCGACCTGATTGTGGCTGCCATCATGGGCACCCTGGCGATTACAGCCGGCATCAGCGTGATGCGCCATGCCCGCAGCGACATTGCCCAAGCCAGGGCCAGTGAAGCGCAACCGGCAGCTACAGCATCGGGCAGCCGCTAAAACGCCAGGGAAATCATTACCGGGATAAACGCCAGGGCAAACAGCGTGGTAAGCAACACCGTACCCGCTGCCTGCCTCGGCGAGGTATCCAGCAGCGTGGCGATAACCACGGTGTTAGCAGCAATCGGGGTGATCGAGATGAGGAACATGGCCTTGTGAACCGCTGGCTCGTATATACCCAGCACTGCTGAATCAACCCACCAGAACACAATCGCCACCAGTGGCCAGATCACGAACTTCCCGAAAAACGCCAGCGCGGTGAAACGGACATTGCCCGCCAGCCCACGAAAGCTGGTGATGCTCATGCCGATGATCATCATGCCCAGAATGCTGTAGGCCCCGCGCAGGTTATCGAACAGTGGCACGAAGATATCGGGAATCCCAACACCCGTCAGATTGAGGGCAACGGCCGCCAGGAAGGCATAGACAGACGGGAGTTTCAGCACCCGCCAGAGCGCATCCTTGATGCTGTAGCGCCCTCTCGCCGCCAGATAGAAGCCCACGGAGTTCTCGAACAGCGTGGTGCCCAGCATGCACACGATGTAGAGCCCGAGCCCCTCTTCACCGAACAGCAACAACGCAACCGGAACCCCGAAGTACCCGGTGTTACCGGAACCCACACACAGGGGAATGATGTTGGCACTGCCGTCGGAAAGCACCCTCTTTGCCAGCTTTAATTGCACAATTCCCAGAACAGAAGAAATCCCGAATACCAGAAAGGGCAGCAAGATGACTTCGGGAGAAAGCGGCGCTGCCATAACACCGGAAAACACCACGGATGGTGTCACGATGTAGAGCATGATGCCGGCAATATGGCGACCACTGGCCTCAAGATAGCGACCGGCGATCCAGCCCAGTGCGACGGTCACATAGAGCGGTATAAGCTTGAAGAAAAGGGCAAGGGCTGCAGCCATCGGAACTCCGTGAGGCAAGGGTAAACTTCCAGCGACAGGAGGCGGAGTCTATCACTGAACTTTCACCGAATCGCGATATCGACTCAGTGAAAAAGCCTTAATGATTTAAGTCATTTCAAAAGATTCTTCTCTGATACCATAATCGAGGTGACACTCATAACAGGGTCAATGCCATGAACAGTATTTTCAGGCCAGACGTCTCCTCGGCTCCATGCATGCTGGGAGAAAACAACCCGGATATTGTTGAGCAGGATGCCGCACCAGAGTCGGCAGCCCTCCTGCATGGCTTGAGCCGGGTATTCGGTATTCGTCTGGCGGGCCATGAAAATGATCCGGACGCCCGGTTTCTGGCAGACCTTGCACGCCTGTTCCACCTCAGACGGGTAGACCCCGAAATTGCACTGGAAAAACACGATAAACCCTGGGCAAACGTTTACCTGATTCAGTACGGCATACTCCGGCTTTTCCGGGAATCGCCAAGCGGCAAGATGTCGGTGCATCATTTCTTTTCCGAAGGCGATATGGTCTGGCCGGTTTTTGGCCGAACCCGCACGGTGCGCAATACCCTTTGCCTGACTACGGTCACGCCGCTGACCACCTGGGTGGCCGACTTCTCGGCTTTCCGGTCGGCGATCCAGTCTCATGGAGAGGGGCTCTGGCCCCAGTTCGCCCTGGCACTGACAGAAGAAATCGCAGAGCTCACCAGCATGAGGGAATTCCGCAAGCACACAATGCCGGCCCGTGACCGATACCGGTTATTGCTTGAGGAATATCCGGAGCTGGTCAAACGGGTGCCGGACAATCAGCTGGCGTCATGGCTCGGTGTTGTGCCGGCGACTTTTTCCCGTCTCAAAACCGGAGCCGCAAGAACCTGACTGTGAAGGTGAGGCTCCAGACAGTGCTGCATAAAAAAGGGCAGCAAGCTCTCGCCTGCCGCCCTGAAAAACGCTCAACGCTTTGCTAAAACCTCAGTATCATCCGTGCAGCTTTACTGCCAGTTCGGCAACGTGCTTACCCTGGAAGCGGGCAATGGCGAGTTCCTTTTCACTCGGTTGCCTGGAGCCGTCGCCACCAGCGATGGTTGAAGCGCCATAGGGCGTCCCGCCATTCACTTCAGAGATATCGAAGAACTCGGGAATGCCATACCCGAGGGGCACAATCACCATGCCGTGATGAGCCAGGGTGGTCCAGAAAGAGCTGATAGTGTGCTCCTGTCCGCCCCCGGTGCCGGTCGACGTGAACACGCTGGCTACTTTGCCGTGGAGCTTGCCTTCAGCCCACAAGCCACCCGTCTGGTCCAGAAAGGTACGCATCTGGCCCGCCATGTTGCCGAAACGAGTGGGCGTGCCGAAAATCACCGCATCGTATTCTGCCAGTTCTTTCGGATCAGCCACTGGCGCTTCCTGATCCGCCTTTCCGCCAGCACTTACAAATGCTTCGTCGCCCATTGTCTCGGGCACGCGCTTGATGGTTACATCGACGCCGTCAACGCCTTTAGCGCCGTCGGCAATGGTGTTTGCCATCGTCTCGATATGGCCATACATGGAGTAATAGAGCACAAGTACTTTTGCCATGAGAAAAACCTCCCGTGTCTTTAAATCGATATACGGATGTTAACCAGAGGCAGACTCGAGAGAAATCGGAAGTTTTCCGACAGGTTATTCAGTTTTTCTGAACAGCCTCACAGGATGGTCACTCTCGGCCATTGCGTACACGTGTACGCTCAAGTATTTTAATGGCATGACATATCAGGAAGACCATTCAGTGACAGCGACAGCAACTCCATCCCCGGCACCCAATACCCATCACCGCATTGAGGAATGGCTGAACAGTGCCACCCACGGGCTCGGAGCCATCCTGAGCATTATCGGCACTGCGGCCTTGATCATTGGCGCCAGCCAGTTCGGGGATGCCTGGAAGATTGTCAGCTTCAGTATTTTTGGCGCTTCGCTGATCCTGCTATACCTGGCCTCTGCCCTGTATCACAGTGCCCGGCGACCGGAACTGAAAAGCGCCTTCAAGACCCTGGATCATTGCGCCATTTTTCTGCTGATCGCCGGCACCTACACGCCGTTCCTCCTGGTAAACATGCGCGGCTCAGTGGGCTGGACGCTGTTTGCGGTGATCTGGTCACTGGCGATTACCGGGGTGGTGCTGAAGGTTATTTTCAAGAACCGGTTCAAACTGGCGAGGGTCGGCATCTATATCGCCATGGGCTGGTTGATCACTTTCGCCTCGTCCGATCTGGTGGCCAACCTGAGTGAGACCGCCCTGAACCTGACGATTGCCGGCGGCGTTGTCTACACCGCCGGCGTCGCCTTCTACCTGGCTGACCGCATACCTTACATGCATGCGATCTGGCACCTGTTCGTGATCGGCGGCAGCGCCTGCCACTTCAGTGCCATCTACTATGGCGTGCTGCCTCACATCGCTTGAAGCAGTCCCGGCAAGCGGACTCAAATCAAGCTCGGAACGGATCTAAACCGACGGAAATGAGTGGCTACCTCCACTGCGCTAACCTCCTGAACACCTACCCACTTCGAGATATCACTATCGCATCTTTTTGATTAAATTGAATTTTACGGCGCACAAACGGACCAAAATGTTCGCCGGAAAACGGACCCGCTGACACCTCATTTTGTCCTTGAGCAATATCAAGAATTAGCCCCCCTCCTGCTTTGCACAATGGCACAAAGCCCTGAAGCCTCTGCCCGGAGGCAAAGGGGTATGCAAACCGAGGAGCACGAATCATGGCTAACAGTACAGCGAGCGCCGGCCACATCGGCGCGAGGAACAGGACCAACGCAGACATCGAACACTGGGATGTCGAAAGCGAAGAATTCTGGGAACGGGAAGGCAAGCGTATCGCTTCCCGCAACCTGTGGATTTCCATACCCAGCCTGCTGATGGGCTTTGCCGTCTGGCTGATGTGGGGAATGATCACCACGCAGATGAAGAACCTGGGTTTTCCATTCACCATTGATCAGCTGTTTACCCTTTCTGCGATCGCCGGCCTGTCCGGGGCCACCTTGCGGATCCCGGCCTCGTTCATGATCAAGATTGCCGGCGGGCGAAACACAGTGTTCCTGACCACCGCCCTGCTGATGATTCCTGCTGCCGGTACCGGCATCGCCCTGATGAACCCAGACACACCGTTTATCATGTTCCAGGCCCTGGCACTGCTCTCCGGTATCGGTGGCGGAAACTTTGCCTGCTCCATGAGCAACATCAGCACCTTCTACCCGAAAAGCAAACAGGGCTATGGCCTGGGCATGAATGCCGGTCTCGGTAACTTCGGTGTCACCACCATGCAGGTGGTCATCCCACTGGTCATGACCGTGGGCATCTTCGGCGCTCTCGCCGGCGACCCGATGCAGCTACAGAGCCCGAGCGGCACCTTGATTGGCCGCATTGAAGCGGGTACCGATACCTGGATCCAGAACGCCGGCTTTATCTGGCTGGTATTCCTCATTCCGCTGGCGTTTGCCGGCTGGTTCGGCATGAACAACCTGAAAGTGGTTACCCCGAACCCGGGCAACCCGCTTTCAGCATTTGGCAAGATTCTCGGACTGTATGGCGTGGGTATTCTCGCTTCTATCGCCGGCGTCTGGGCTCTCAGCGTACTGAACATGTGGTTGGCCCTGCCCCTGACCATCGTGCTCACGCTGATTCTTCTGCGACTGATCCCCGGCGATATCAAACCGAACATCCAGAATCAGTTTGCCATCTTCAGCAACAAGCACACCTGGTCCATGACCGTGCTCTACATACTCACCTTCGGCTCATTCATCGGCTTCTCCGCGGCCCTGCCGCTGTCCATCAGCGTTATCTTCGGCAACATGATGGACGTCGCAGCCGACGGTACCGTGACCCGCGTGGTGAACCCGGATGCGCCAAGCGCTTTGACCTGGGCCTGGATGGGACCGTTTGTGGGCGCGCTGATTCGCCCTGTAGGCGGCTGGATTTCCGACAAGGTGGGCGGCTCCATCGTTACCCAGATCATCTCGGTTGTGATGGTCGCAGCCTCTGTGGCGACCGGCTATGTAATGATGCTGGCCTACAACTCCACCGATCCGAACGCCTACTTTGCGCCGTTCCTGATACTGTTCATCATCATGTTTGCGGCCAGTGGCATCGGCAACGGTTCCACCTTCCGCAGCATCGGCTTCATCTTCAACCAGCAGCAGAAAGGTCCGGTTCTGGGCTGGACCTCCGCGGTTGCCGCCTACGGCGCGTTCATCGCTCCCCGGGTCATGGGCCAGGAAATCCAGGCCGGCACCCCGGAAGTGGCCATGTACGGATTTGCGGTGTTCTACGCCCTCTGCCTGGTGGTTAACTGGTGGTTCTACCTGCGCAAGGGCGCGTACATCAAGAATCCCTGATACCACGCTCCTAAAAACAGCCGGCGTCCGTTAAGGACGCCGGTTTTTTTATGCCTGCTCTCTACTGAAGGCTCCCGCCTCGACTGCCTCGACAGGACGAAATGACGCAAACGCCGGCAAATGCTAGATTCAGAATATTGGATTTAATCCCGACAGAACCAGGGAGCCTGCCATGTCCTTCGAAGAGCTGTTCGACGCAAGCTACGAGCGCGTCCTCAAGAGTCCACCTGAGCTACCTGACTTCTTTGAAGCCTTCTATCGCCGGTTCCTGATGTCTTCACCTGAGGTCCGGGTACTGTTTCGCAACACGGATATGGCGGTTCAGCGAAGCATGCTGAAGAAATCCTTTTTCAGCCTCGTGGCCTTTTACGCCAGCGGCAACGTTGACAATGTCCTCCATCGAATTGCCTGCCTGCACAGCGCCCGCCATCTGAATATCAAGCCCTACCTATACGACCTCTGGCTCGAATGCCTGACGGACACCGTATGGGCCTATGATCGGGAGTGCAGCGACGATATCGAACTGGCCTGGCGGTTGGTACTGAGTCCTGGAATCACATACATGAAATTCGGATACGATCATTTCTGACTTGAGGTGAGCACCAGATCCAGTTTCCCGTCAGATCCGATTTGCAACAAGACCTGCGCCCGAGCCGCGTGAAGACCAACAGTGATCCCCGAAAGACTCCCCTTCCAACTAAAAAAGGCCGCCGGGCAGTGCCTCGGCGGCCTTTTCTTCAATAGTGCAGGGTTAGCTGGTAGCCGCAGCCTGTCGACGCCGCTCTTCCTCTTCGATCTGGAGATCCACAGAAGACACCTGATACTCGTCGGCAAACCCGGATTCCGGCTCTTTCAGCCACATGATGCACAGCAGCCAGCTGATGAACGCGCCACCGGCAATGATGTAGAAGAATTGAGTCGGGGTTACGAAGGTGAAGATGGTGAGGTACACAACCGCGCCCACATTGCCATAAGCCCCGGCCATGCCTGAAATCTGGCCTGTCAGGCGCCGCTTGATAGAGGGAATAATACCAAAGGTTGCGCCCTCGGCACCCTGTACGAAGAAGGAGGTGAATACGGTAATGCCCACGGCGATAATCAGCGGCCAGTTGGAGTTCATCAGACCCATGAGCGCGAAGCCGACGGAGATGCCGAACATGTAGCTGAGCATCACGAACCGGCGGTTACCCATACGGTCTGAAACCAGGCCACCCATCGGGCGCGCCACCAGGTTCACGAAGGCGAAAGAAGCAGCAATAAGGCCGGCGGCGGTCGCACTCAGGCTCCAGGTTTCCTCGAAGAACATCGGCAGCATGGAGACCACGGCAAGCTCGGCGCCGAAGTTGGCGAAGTACGTGCTGTTCAACGCGGCCACGCTGTTAAACGGGTACTTGTCGTCTTCCGGCACGCCCTGTTTCAGCAAGGGAACGTTTACCCTGAGAATCTGGATAATCTGGTAACACACGATTGCGACAATCACGGCGTAGCAGATGAAGGCGCCGGTGGCACTCAGATAGCCCATGTTCTCGATGCGCCATACCAGAATGGCCAGAACGCCCACCAGCGGGATGGTCCAGAGGATCAGCTTGATCATGTCGACCCAGCTGCTGACTTCCAGCGCCACGGCCTTGCGGGGCTTGCGGTGGACGGTGCCTGCCGGGCCGTCGGTAATCGCAAACCAGTAGTAGACACCATAGGCCGCCATCACGATCGCGCTCTGGGCGATGGCCCAGCGCCAGCCGTCTTCACCGCCATACATGTGCAGCGCGATGGTTGGCAGTGTTATGGCCGCCGCGGCGGAGCCAAAGTTGCCCCAACCGGCATAAAAGCCCTCGGCAAAGCCGATGTCTTTCGGCTTGAACCACATGGCAGTCATGTGGATACCCACCACGAAGCTGGCACCAATGGAGCTGAGCACCAGACGGCTGACCAGGAGCTGAGTCATGGTGTTACCAAACGCAAACACCAGGGCCGGGATGGACATCAGGACCATCAGAACGGAAAACACACGCCGTGGACCAAAACGGTCCAGGGCCATGCCCACGATTATCCGGGCCGGAATGGTTAATGCCACGTTGCAGATGGCAAACAGGCGTAGGTCATCGGCGGTCAGCCAGTCGACGCTTTTGAGCATACTCGATGCCAGCGGCGCCATGTTGAACCACACGTAAAAGGTAATGAAGAATGCAATCCAGGTCAGGTGCAGTGCCCTGACTTCCGGATTCTTGACGTGGAAAACGTCTGCGACTTTCATGTCAGCCTCCCTGGGCTTTCAATTACAGAAACGGTTATGGCCAGACTTAGCGGCTGGGCAGAATGAGAAGCGGGCACTGGATGCGGCGGGCGAGGAAGGAACTCACACTGCCGAAGGTCATGTAATCCAGTTCGTCCACGAAATAGGTCAGTGAGCGGGCAATAAAGCCGCCATCGGGCTCATGGCTGTGACGTGCTATGACCAGCATGTCGGGATGGATCTTCTTCTCCGCCGCGAACAACAGCATCTTTCTGGGGTCACCCTCCAGAAGCATGTTTTCAGCAGAGATCTGTTCCTGGCTGCAAACCTCCATGGCCTCGGCAAGATGCTTCTTGAGATCGGCAACTTCCTGCTGGAACATATCCTCGTTTCCGGAGGTGATGTCCCGTGGGTTTTCAGCAACTGCGACCAGAGTGATCACAGGTTTGAGGTCGCGGAACATGGTGATGGTCTGTGCCAGTGCCAACCTGGCATTTCGCGAGCCGTCGTAGGCAATCATGATTTTCATTTCTGGGTTCTCCCGAAGGCATTTTCCGGTGCCCTACTCGAGGGCAGATCAAGGGACATCCATTGATATCTGTCAGCATTAGCCCACACTCCGATGCCGCCCATAATTGACGTAAATCAACGCTGGCAGCGCGTACCCCACGAGAGAAATCAAGGATCTATCCCTCTCCCATCAAAATCCCGGAATTGCCTACCACCACTGCACCCAGCAGGAGGTACCTCCAATGCCCCGCACCCGAAATCCCGGGTTTTGATAGGGTTTCAGAGGTGCTTTCAAACATCCTCGATCAACATCCGGAAGGAGGTACGCATGGCCATCAGCCCGTCAAAACCCGAGCAGTATCGCGCCCTGGGTCTGTCCACGTTCGCCTTCACCCTGTGCTTCGCTGTGTGGACCATCTTTTCCATCATCGGCATCCGGATAAGCGAGGATCTGGGTTTATCGGATACCCAGTTGGGCCTTCTGATGGCGACCCCCATTCTCACCGGCTCCATCAGCCGACTCTTCCTGGGCATCTGGACAGACCGGTACGGTGGTCGCTGGGTCTTTGGCATACTGATGCTCACCACCGCTGCCTGCGTTTACCTGCTGACCTTCGCAACCACCTACATCATGCTTCTGGTAGGGGCTCTTGGCGTTGGCCTGGCCGGTGGCGCATTCATCGTGGGCGTTGCCTACACAGCGGCCTGGTTTGAGCCGGCACGGCAGGGAACGGCGCTGGGGATTTTTGGTGCAGGTAACGTTGGGGCGGCGGTGACGAATTTCGGAGCGCCATTCCTGCTGGTCGCATTCGGCTGGGAAAGCACTGCCCAGATCTACGCCACGGTGCTGGCAATCATGGGTGTTGTTTTCATCGTGTTGGCCAAGGAAGACCCGATGGCCGCCGAGCGCGCGGGCGAAAAGGCAAAGTCCTTCATGGAGCAGATGGAGCCGCTGCGGGAACTGAGGGTCTGGCGGTTTGCCCTGTACTATTTTTTCGTTTTTGGCGCGTTCGTGGCCCTGGCACTCTGGCTGCCGCACTTCCTGATCGGCGTTTACGGCCTGGACATCAAAACCGCCGGCATCATTGCGGCGCTCTATACCATCCCAGCGTCCCTGTTCCGGATTCTCGGTGGCTGGATGTCGGACCGTTTCGGCGCCCGCCGGGTAATGTACTGGACCTTCGGAGCGTCGGTTCTGTGCACGTTTCTTTTGAGCTACCCGCCCACCGATTATGTGGTACAGGGCATTGATGGCGATATCCGCTTTACCTTGGCCATGAACCTGCCCATGTTTGTAGCCCTGATCTTTGTCCTCGGCTTTTTCATGTCCCTGGGCAAGGCCGCCGTATACAAACACATTCCGGTTTACTACCCCATGCACGTCGGCGCAGTGGGCGGTGTGGTCGGCATGATTGGCGGCCTCGGCGGATTCATCCTGCCGCTGACATTCGGCGTGCTGAACGATCTCACCGGGATCTGGCAGAGCTGTTTCATGCTGATGTTCGTGATCGTCGCCGCTGCCCTGGTGTGGATGCACTACGCAATCCGGTCTGCCGAGCGGGTGGAATGGGCCGCCAACGAGGAAAGAACGGACTTGCCGGAATTGGCTTCGCCACAGTTGTTTTACCCGCTGAACCGCAAAAAGCCGAGAGAACCGCTGGCGCCACCGCCAACCGCGGGACGCTCATGAAGCGTTTCACCCATTACGCCTTGTTGCCCCGCACAGCGGGGCTTTTTCGTATAATTGCCAGGTGCGATGAGGCAGATCCGGAAACAAGGATGAGACATCATGACGAAGTGGCTGGTTAAATCAGAACCTGCAGAATGCGGCATCGAGGATTTTGCCAAGGCCCCGAACGGTGTAATCCCCTGGGATGGCGTGCGCAACTACCAGGCCCGGAATTTTCTGGCGCGCATGGCAGAGGGTGACGAGGTCTTTCTTTATCACTCCAGCTGCAAACACATCGGGATAGCCGGTATCGTAAAGGTCGTTCGCAGCGCCTATCCAGATCCGACCCAGTTTGATCCTGAATCGCCCTATTTTGATGCCAAGAGCACCGCTGAGAAGCCTCGCTGGCAAGCCGTGGACATGAAGTACGTTCGCTCCCTGCCGAAACTGATCCCGCTGGATAAGCTTAAATCCATGGCCGGGCTTGAGGACCTGCCTTTGGTCCGCAAGGGTAACCGGCTCTCGGTGATGCCCGTGAGCGAGGAGGAATGGCAGATCATCCTGGGCCAGGCTGGCTGACACCAGGGATCTGCCATCAGCTCGTCACTCGTCGTGGGGAATCGGGTCCGGGCTGCGATCCCAGCCCACGAGAGCCAGGGTTGCCACCACGCCTATCAACAGCCCCATCCATGGCTCAAAGAACGCCAGAGCAGCGCCGATCAGAACCACCGTACCCCTTGAGGCATTGTCCCTCGGGATCGACATGGCAATGTAAGCACAGGCAAAACCGGTCAGCACGAGAGTCAGCGACAGCGCAACACCCAGCAGCGGTTTGAGGCCGGTCAGCAGCGGCAACAGGAAGAAGATGAACGGCAGGCCCATCAGGTAGTAGGAGGCCAGGCCGCTGTGTAAGCTGTTCATGGCCTTCGGCCCCTGCTTCCAGCGCTGCACCACAATTACATGTACGCCGGTCCACACCGCTCCCTGGGTCGGGAAGAAGGGCGCCACAATACCCATGATGGCGTTACGGATCGACAGGGAGAAATGGGTGCGGTTCAGGTTGATATCCACGTGCTCGTCCTTGCGCACCTTCAAGCCATCCCGCAGCACTTCATTCCCGGTGACCAGATCGCCAAACAGAATGATGTAGGCAATCAGTGCCAGCGGAATACTCTGGAGAATCATCTCCTGGGACGGCCAGCCGATGGCCAGTGGAGAAACCTTCGCCAATGCCTCGCCCAGTGGTGGCACCAGAATTCCCCATTGAATATCGAAATCCACCTCGCCAACCAAGGGCCCGACGATGGCCGCGGCCAGAAAGCCCGGCAGCAGGCCCAGGGCTCCCAGCATAAAGAAGAACCGGCTGCGCTCCTTGAGCTTCTGCATCGGAATGGAGAACGTGAATATCAAACAGATGGCACAGGCAAGACCCGTGGCGATGGGCTGTTCAAGCAGAAAGCGCTCGGCATCGTCCACGAACACCCGCTTGAGCGCAGCTATCGACGCCCCGAGAATGATGCCGGCCTTGAGCGTATCGGGTAGCCAAATCACAAAGCGACGACCCAGGCCGGTTATCCCGAGAAAAAGGACAAGCGAGGCAAACACCAGGCTCAGCGCGGTCATCGCCTGGAACCGGCTGACCGGGTCCTCGTAGCCCCCTATTACAAACGCCAGAATCAGGGGCAACGCGGGGGTAATCCAGCCGCCAGCGTAGGGCTCGCCGAAAACAATCACCGCCGAGGCAATCAGGGAGGCATGGATCATCGACAATGCGACGGCTTCTTCAAAACTGAGGCCGAAGAAGGCGGTCATTACGGGAATCAATGCCAGGCCTGTAGCGGCTGAAACAAACAGCCCTTGCAGGAACTCGGACCAACACAGGCGCGTGTGGTAAAAGGGCACGCGGAACGTGAACGGCCCCCAGCGCCAGCCGGCTAACTCCGGTCTATCTTCCATGGATTGTCACTCGCTTTTTGGTTTTATTGTTTGCGACTTGATTATGGGAAGGGTTTGCGGATCGCACGAATGAATATTTCTGATCAGGCTGAATAAATCCTGCTAATTACACCCAGCGGGGCACCTTGCACAACGAACGACCCTTGTTGAGGCTATCCAATTCTGTCCCGGCCCTTTAGAATTCGGCCTTCCCCGAATCTTCTGGAGCCGTCGCCTGCCATGCCGTCCCAACTGAACCCCGCCTCCGGTTTCGAGAAACTCCGCCGCATTGAGTCCAGCAAGGTTTTCCAGGGCGCAGTCATCACCATCATCATCCTGTCGGCACTGACCATTGGCGCCAAAACCTATGATCTGCCGCCCCTGGTGGAGAAGTCGCTCATCGTGATGGACAACGCCATCACCCTGTTTTTCCTGCTGGAAATCCTGTTCCGATTCGGTGTGTGCGCCAACAAGAAACGTTTTCTGTTCGACGGATGGAACCTGTTCGATACCCTCGTGGTCATCGGCAGCCTGATTCCTCTGGATAACTCCGAGGCGGTTCTGCTGGGACGTCTGTTGCGGGTTTTCCGGGTGTTGCGCCTGGTGTCGGTGGTTCCGGAGCTCCGGTTCCTGATCAACTCGCTGCTAAAAGCGATTCCGCGCATGGGCTACATCGCCCTGCTGATGTTCATCATTTTCTACATTTACGCGGCCATGGGTTCGATGTTCTTCGCCAGCGTGGACGAGGAGCTCTGGGGCGACGTGGCCATTGCCATGCTGACACTCTTCCGGGTGGCTACCTTCGAGGACTGGACGGATGTGATGTACGCCACCATGGAGCAGTATCCGCTGAGCTGGGTTTTCTACATCACCTTCATATTCCTGACGGCGTTTGTTTTCCTGAATATGATGATCGGGGCAATCCTGGAGGTTATGAGTGAGGAGCAGAACGCCAAGCAGGCCCAGAAGGCCCACGATGAGCGGGACGAAATTGCCCGCCAGCTCCAGGCCGTTCAGGTACAACTGGCGGAGCTGACGAAGCAGATCAGCGAAAAGCGCTGACTCAGAACGGCTTGGCCAGGGCCAAATGAAGAATGGCCGTAACCTGCACCAGGGCCAGTACCGCCGCGGAAATTCGAACGGGCTTTCCGAGGGTGGTTTTCAGGGCAAACACGCCAGCAATGATGTAGCCGACCAGTAAGACAATTTTGGCAATCAGCCAACCCGGAATGGCCGAAGCGTACCCGGCCACAAAAACCAGAGAGATCGCCGCCACCAGCAAAATGGTGTCGTTGATGTGGGGAATAAACCGCAGCGGTGTCTGTCGCCACCCAGGTCTTCCGACGGCGTCCAGGAGCAGACGCAGGGCAAAGAGGGTGATGGTGAGGTACGCGGTGGTCACGTGCAGGTGTTTCAAAATCATGTACGCGGTCATGAAAGTTCCTTGGTTAACAGGCGTTTTGCCGCATTGTACGCAATCTACCTACAAGCAGGTATGGTTAACGCGGTTGTCAGGGTTTAACATATACACAGAATACATGTATATGGGAGACATCTATGCGGGCCATTCCTACTTCCCCTGAACGGGCGTCGGTCAGCGTCAGCCAATTATTTTCCTACCCCTTTCGGATTTTCTTTCTGTCCATGACCGTTCTGGCCCTTGCCGTCATTCCCCTCTGGGTGATGCAAGTCAATGGTGTTATCAGTCTTCCACTGGCCATGCCCGGATTATTCTGGCACCAGCACGAGATGTTGTTTGGCTTTCTGTCGGCAGCGATCGCGGGGTTCCTGTTAACCGCAGTGTGCGTTTGGACCCAGACAGAACGAACCCATGGATTCAGATTGGTACTGCTCTGGGGCGTCTGGCTGGCCGGCCGTGTACTGCTGGCAACCGGTGCTGACCTGCCCTTTTGGCTGGTTCTGGGAGTAAACCTGGCATTCCTGCCCCTGGTAATGGTGGATGCCGGCTGGCGTATCTGGCACGCCCGGCAAAAACGACAACTGATGATCATGGTGGTACTCGGCCTGCTTTGGCTGATGCAGATCGGCTTTGTCACCCGCCTCGACATGGCCTTCAGCTATGGTGCCCTGATCATGGCCATGGCACTGATCAGTATTGTCGGTGGCCGCATCACTCCGGCGTTTTCCACCGGCTGGTTGCGCCAGAGGGGACTCGACAGCAACGCTGTAAAGACCATTCCCGCGCTGGACATGGCAACTGTATTCAGCCTGATTCTGCTGATGGCATCCCTGGTGACTGGCTGGCAAACCGTTACTGGTTTGCTGGCGCTGCTGTCCGGTGGGCTTATGCTGGTGCGTCTGGCGGGATGGAAGGGCTGGCTCGTACGCCAGGAGCCCCTGCTCTGGATTCTGCACCTGTCCATCCTGTGGGTGCCGGTGGCCCTGTTCCTGCTGGCAGGCACACTGTTCGCGGGCTGGCCCTCCAACGCCTGGAGCCATGCCGCCGGCACCGGGGCGGTGGCGTGCCTGATTCTGGGAGTTATTTCCCGGGTCGCCCTCGGCCACAGCGGCAGACCGCTGGTGTTGCCGAAGGGAATGGTGTTTGCCTTCGTTGCAATTCATCTGGCCGCGCTGGTGCGAGTACTCACAGCCTTCGAGATCATCCCATGGCACCCGGGCATTGGTGGCAGCGCACTGCTCTGGCTGGTCGCCTTTGGTATATTCCTGTACCGCTACACCACCATCCTGGCCAGCCCCAGACCGGATGGCCGAGAGGGCTGACCCCGGCTGGTCAGGCAGCCAACTCCTGCCTGACCAGCAACTCGAACCTTGCCCTTGCCTGGCGGAACCGGCTGGCAGGGAAGTGAATACTGATTCCTTCCAATGCCGCCAGAAGCATCTCAAGATGAGCATCCCAGCCCGCACAGGCAATCGGCACCACCTCATCATCAGGCAGTAATAATGTCAGCGACAGGCGGGTTCCCTCGTCGATGGGATCAAGGTCCCATATCAACGGACGCTCGGGGGAATCACCCGAACTCCAGGAATAGGCCAGGCGACGATTCGGCTGGCAATCCGTGACCCGACAATCGATCGGCATACCACTGTTACCGAAATCCAGCTGAACCCGACCGCCGGGCCTGGCATCCAGCGTTCCAGGCGCCAGCCACTCCGCCAGACACACCGAGTCTGTCAGCATTTTCCAGACTCGCTCAGGCAAGTGCCCGGTTTCTCTTTCAAGACGTACCAAAACCCGGTCACCCTCGCGCCGAACCTTGCTTGCGATAATTTCCTCATTCCCGGACATACGCCCTCCTTGCCAGTCTCGAATCTCCGGATGTCACAGAACGGACTTCTGATGGATGATTGTATTCGCGGGGTCGCACAAGCACCTTGATGACCATCAAACGGGATTAACAGACAAGTTCGGGGAACTTCAAACCGGCAATCATCCACTAAAGGTCAATAGCAGCTCCCGAAATTCGAGCTAAAGTATGAGGAAATCATTTTGTAACAGAGACACTGGCACTATGAACCCGGATCATTTTGATAAAGAAGACCTGATCAAATGCGGCCATGGCGAGCTCTTCCCCGGCTCCATGCGCCTGCCCATCAACGAGATGCTGATGTTTGACCGCGTCACGCACATTGCGGACGACGACGGCCTCTACGGCAAGGGCAGCCTGGTAGCGGAGCTCGACATCAATCCGGACCTGTGGTTCTTCAAGGTGCACTTCGTTGATGATCCCGTGATGCCGGGCTGCCTCGGCCTCGATGCCATGTGGCAGCTGGTAGGCTTCTTCCTCGCCTGGGGTGGCGGTGAAGGGAAAGGCCGCGCATTGGGCGCCGGTGAAGTGAAGTTCACTGGCCAGGTCTTGCCGACGGCCAAGAAAGTCACCTACCGTCTGGATCTCAAACGCGTGATCAGGCGCAAACTGACCATGGCAATTGCCGATGGCCGGATGGAAGTAGATGGCCGGGAAATCTACACAGCCAAAGACCTGCGGGTCGGCATGTTCACCTCGACCGATGATTTTTAGGAGTTAACAGGATGCGTCGTGTTGTAATCACCGGTATGGGCATTGTTTCCAGCCTTGGTACCAACCAGAAGGAAGTCGCACAGTCACTCAGGGAATCCCGTTCTGGCATCGGCTTTAGCGAAGAAGCCCGGGACAATGGTCTGCGCAGCCACATCTGCGGCCAGATCAACCTGAACCTGCCCGAATTGATTGACCGGAAACTGTGGCGTTTCATGTGCCCCGCTTCCGGTTACACCTATCTGGCGATGCTTGAGGCTATCGAGCAGGCCGAGCTGACCGATGAGCACATCAAGGCCGACACCACTGGTATCATCTTTGGCCAGGGCGGCGCCTCGACGGTTGAGCTGCTGGATTCCATCGATACCCATCGCGACCGCGGTATCCGCCGTGTCGGGCCCTATCGCGTGCCGCGCACCATGGGCAGTGCGATCAATGCGTCACTGGCAACCGGATTTGGCATTCGCGGCATCAACTACGGCATCACCTCTGCCTGCGCTACCAGCGCGCATTCGATCGGCCATGCCGCCGATCTGATCGCTCTCGGGCGCCAGGATGTCATGTTTGCCGGCGGTGGCGAAGATATCCACTGGACCCTGAGCCTGCTGTTCGATGCCATGGGCGCCCTGTCGACGAAATACAACGACACGCCTGAACTGGCGTCACGCACCTATGACGCGAATCGGGACGGCTTCGTGATTTCTGGTGGTGGCGGTGTGCTGGCCCTTGAAGCGCTGGAGCACGCGGAAGCGCGGGGCGCAAACATCCTGGCAGAGCTCGTCGGCTTCGGTGCAACTTCCGATGGCGCAGATATGGTTGCCCCGAGTGGCGAGGGCGCAGTGCGCTGCATGAAGCAGGCAATGAAGAACCTGGATGGCGAAATCAGCTACGTGAATACTCACGGCACCAGCACCCCGGCCGGAGACATCACCGAGCTGAAAGCATTGAAAGAGACGTTTGGCGACAAGATCCCGCCGCTGAGCTCCACCAAACCCCTATGCGGCCACGCTCTTGGCGCGGCGGGCGTACATGAGGCTATTTACAGCCTGATCATGCTGCGTGAAGGCTTTATTGCTCCATCGGCAAATATCCAGGACCTTGATGAAGGGGCCGAAGGCTACCCGATCGTTCGGGAACGCATGGATAACCAGAAACTGGACCTGGTGATGAGCAACAGCTTTGGCTTTGGTGGTACCAATGCCTCACTGGTGTTCAAAAAAGTCTAATCCGGATCAGGATAGCCTGACAGAGCGGTATTCAGCCGGGGATGTCCCCATCCAGCGCTTGAAAGCCCGGCTGAATGCGCTCAACTCCGAAAAACCGAGCTGCTCGGCAATCTCCACCAGCGGTTTGGTCCTGTCCTGCATGTAGGTCAGCGCCTGCCTGCGGCGAACATCCTCCAGCAAACGGGCGAAGGTCAGCCCTTCACGCTTCAGTTTCTTGTGCAACGTGTAGCGGCTCATATGCAGCTGCGACGCCACGACTTCCACACCAACTTTGCCACGAGCAAGCTGAACACTGATCAGGGAACTGACCCTGACACTCAGCGAAGCCCGCGCCACCTCTGGCGTCAGAGGCTTTGATGCCATCCTGAATTCCTCCTTTGCAACGCTTCGGCCCGAAAAGCCCGAACCGTGAGCGTACACATGTTAGCCGAAAACAATCAATAAGACCTTTGAGCAGGATCAAGGGAACGGCCGACGGCATACGGCAGAATGCCCCGTTTTCAGAATCGCCCGGAGCCACTATGAAAACCCCGGAACTGCTCGCCCCCGCGGGCACCCCCGAACACCTTGAAACCGCCTTTGCCTATGGCGCCGATGCGGTCTACGCCGGCCAGCCGCGCTATTCGCTGAGAGTAAGAAACAACAGTTTCAAAGACGTTGCAGCGCTTGGCGCGGGCATTGAACGGGCCCACGAACTGGGCAAACAGTTCTACCTTGTCTCCAACATAGCACCTCACAACGACAAGGTGCGGTCCTATCTGAGAGATCTGGCGCCAGTACTGGAACAAAAACCCGACGCGCTGATCATGTCGGATCCCGGCCTGATCATGCTGGTGCGGGAAAAATGGCCAGACCAACCCATCCATCTTTCAGTACAGGCCAACGCGGTGAACTGGGCCACGGTAGAGTTCTGGCGGCGTCAGGGAATCAGCCGAGTCATCCTCTCCCGTGAACTGGCCCTGAATGAAATTCGCGAGATCCGCGAACGGGTCCCGGAGATGGAGCTCGAAGTCTTCGTTCACGGCGCCCTGTGCATGGCTTATTCTGGCCGCTGCCTGCTCTCGGGTTACATGAACCACCGGGACGCCAACCAGGGCGCCTGCACCAACGCCTGCCGCTGGAACTACAAACAGGTCCAGCACGGCCACGACCAGACCGGCGACCTGATCGCCACCTGCGGCGGCGGCGATGTACAGGAGGTGGCACCGAAAGAAATCCTGCTGGAAGAGCCCAACCGCCCGGGCGGATTCATACCCGCCTATGAAGACGAGCACGGCACCTACATCATGAACTCAAAGGATTTGAGAGCCGTTCAACACGTCGCTGAACTGGCAAAGATGGGCGTTCATTCCCTGAAAATTGAGGGCCGCACGAAGAGCACCTACTACGTGGCCCGCACCACCCAAGTCTACCGTCGCGCCATCGACGAGGCGGTGCAGGGCAAGCCGTTCGACATGAACCTGATGGACGAATTGGAAGCCCTCTCCAACCGGGGCTATACCGAAGGCTTCCTGCGCCGCCATATGCCCCGGGAATACCAGACCTACGAACAGGGCTCCTCATTCCTTGGCACCCAGCAGGTGGTTGGCACCATTACCGGCAAGGATGACCAGTGGCTGACCATAGACGTGAAGAACAAATTCGCCCCCGGCGACCAACTGGAACTGATCAGCCCGGCCGGCAACATCCGGTTCTCGGCTAATGTCATGGAGAACCGAAACGGCCAGGCCATGGACTATGCGCCGGGCAGCGGGCATATCGTGCGGATTCCAAAACCGGCTAATCTTCCACAAACTCTGGAGCACAGCTACCTCACCAGACTCCTGGCTACCGGCGACTAGCAATTAGTCTGAGGCGCCAAGCGGGATTGCCTCCCAAAACCGTGCATTGCCATGGATGGCAATGCCGAGCCCCCAGGGATGGGTTCACGGCGTGTTTTGGGAGGCAATCCCGCTTGGCGTCCTTCTCAAAAACTCCAGTCCTGCAAGAACCTGACTATCAGCCTCATTACCACCCTCTTAGTGCCCCAAAGGCCGATTAAGGTATAATCACCCCACGTTCAAATTAATACCTGACTATTTTACTCTGGTATTGTATAATCGCTCGCCAGAAGCGATGGATTCAGGCGGATTTTCTGCTTACTTATCAGCGACAGTCTTTGAAATCCGTCATCCAAAAAGCGATTGCAGGGCGTACTCATGGGATGAGCGACCACTGCAACACCCAAACTGAAGACATCCGATCGACAGCCCATCTTTGACGCTGTCGGCGACACTAAGGGCGCAAGCCCGCGATGAGAGAATACGGAGCGACGATCATGGCGACCACCGACACCGAGGTGAACGAGCTGATCAAACGGGAATACGAGTACGGATTTGTAACAGACATTGAATCCGACACGTTCGAACCCGGCCTTAATGAAGACGTTATCGCCCGCCTTTCCGGCCTCAAGAAAGAACCGGAATGGATGCTGGAGTGGCGTCTGAAAGCCTACCGTCGCTGGCTCGAGATGGACGAGCCGGACTGGGCCCACGTGGGCTACCCGAAAATCGACTACAACTCGATTTCGTACTATTCCGCGCCCAAGCGGCCGGAAGACATGCCCCAGAGCCTGGACGAAGTGGATCCGGAGCTTCTGAAAACCTACGAAAAGCTGGGCATTCCCCTGCACGAACGTGAGAAGCTCGCGGGCGTGGCGGTTGATGCAGTATTCGATTCGGTTTCCGTAGCAACCACGTTCAAGGAACCACTGGCCAAAGCCGGCGTGATCTTCTGCTCTATCTCCGAAGCAATTCAGGATTACCCGGAGCTGGTCAAAAAATACCTGGGCTCGGTAGTGCCGGCCGGTGACAACTTTTTCGCCGGGCTGAACTCCGCGGTCTTCTCCGACGGTACGTTTGTCTATGTACCCAAGGGCGTTCGCTGCCCCATGGAGTTGTCCACCTATTTCCGCATCAACGCAGCCAACACCGGACAGTTCGAGCGTACTCTCATTATTGCCGAAGACAGCAGCTACGTGAGTTACCTTGAAGGTTGCACCGCGCCCATGCGGGACGAGAACCAGCTGCACGCTGCGGTTGTTGAACTGGTGGCCCTGGACGACGCCCAGATCAAATACTCCACCGTGCAGAACTGGTACCCGGGTGATGAAGAAGGTAAAGGCGGCATCTTCAACTTCGTCACCAAGCGTGGCGCCGCCATCGGCAAGAACTCCAAGATTTCCTGGACCCAGGTCGAAACCGGCTCCGCGGTCACCTGGAAGTATCCGAGCTGTGTCCTGCGTGGCGAAAACAGCGTTGGTGAGTTCTATTCCGTGGCACTGACCAACAACTACCAGCAGGCCGACACCGGCACCAAGATGATTCACCTGGGCAAGAACACCTCCAGCACAATCATCTCCAAGGGTATTTCCGCCGGCAAGAGCTCCAACGCTTACCGCGGCCTGGTGAAATTCGGCCCCGGGGCGGAAGGTGCACGTAACTTTACCCAGTGCGATTCGCTCCTGATCGGCGACCGCTGCGGCGCCCACACGTTCCCTTACATTGAAAGCAAGAACAAGTCGGCCATCGTAGAGCACGAGGCAACCACCTCGAAGGTCAGCGACGAGCAGATGTTCCTTTGCCGCCAACGCGGTATCGACCCGGAACAGGCGGTCTCCATGATCGTGAACGGCTTCTGTAAGGAAGTGTTCAAAGAGCTGCCCATGGAGTTCGCTGTCGAGGCCGGCAAGCTACTTGAAGTTAGCCTCGAAGGGTCCGTTGGTTAACAGGACGGCAAGCACAAAAGTATCGCAGAAGCCGTCGGGCAGGCCCTTCCGGGATCGTCGAAATCAGGGATGATTTCGTCGAGCGTACAGGGATGTATTTACAGCGTATCCCGGAAGGGCCTGCCCGATGGCTGACTCCGCCCAGTTAGGGGCAGGCAACAGAATTCAGACGGTTAAATGAGAGAGACGCTACAAATGCTGAGCATCAAGAACCTGCACGCATCCGTTGAGGGCAAAGAAATCCTCAAGGGCATCAACCTGGAAATCAAGGCCGGGGAAGTTCACGCCATCATGGGCCCCAACGGCTCTGGTAAGAGCACCCTGTCGCAGGTGCTGGCAGGCAACGAAGCATTTGAAGTTACCGAGGGTGAAATCACCCTGAACGGCGACAACCTGCTGGAACTTGAAACTGAAGAGCGTGCCCGCGAAGGCATTTTCCTGGCGTTCCAGTACCCGGTGGAGATCCCCGGGGTGAGCAACCTGCAGTTCCTGCGCACCGCCGTGAATGCCATGCGCCAGCACAAGGGCCAAGACGAGATGAACGCGGCGGAGTTCATGAAGCTCGCCAAAGAAATTTCCAAGCAGGTGGATCTGGATCCGGCGTTCCTGAAGCGGGGCGTCAACGAAGGCTTCTCCGGTGGTGAGAAGAAGCGTAATGAGATCATGCAGGCCCTGCTGCTGCAGCCGAAGCTGGCAATTCTCGACGAGACCGACTCCGGGCTCGATATCGACGCCCTGAAGGTTGTTTCTGACGGCGTGAATGCTCTGCGCGCGGAAGACCGCGCCATCCTGATGGTGACCCACTACCAGCGTCTGCTGAACCACATTGTGCCGGACTACGTGCACGTTCTGGCGGGCGGCAAGATCATCAAATCCGGTGGCCGCGAGCTGGCGCTGGAGCTGGAAGAACGCGGCTACGGCTGGCTGGGCATCAAGGATGAAGAAACTGCCGACAGTTCAGCCAACTAAGGAGGTCGCGGAATGAAACCAGCACCCACTCTTTCCACCGCGTTCCTGCACCCGGCCGGGCAGTCCCTGCCGGAGCCCCTGCTCGCCCTGCGCAAGCAGCGTGGAACCGCTCTGGTCGACATGCCCTTGCCGACCCGGAAAACCGAAAACTGGAAATACTCCAGCAAGTACCTGAAGCTGACCGACGACATGGCCATCTCCCTGCCGGCGGATGGCAAGACCGGCAGCGGCCTGGCAGTGCCCGGCTACAAGGTTGCGTTCCTTAACGGTGTAATGATGCCAGAGGCCTGCGAATATCCGGATCTGGACGGCATCAGCATCAAGAGCTTCGGCGATCTGAGCGATGAGGAAGCCAGCGATCTGGCGGATCGCCTGGACAGCACCCTGGACAACAAGGCGGTTCAGATGGCCCGGCTGAATTCAGCCCGTTTTGAAGACGGCCTGCTGATTCGCCTGAAGCCGGACGCAGTGCTCGACCAGCCGCTGTTCATTGTTCACGAGGTAACGGCCGAGGCCAGCGGTTCGGCTTTCCCGCGCATTTTCGTGGATGCCGGCCGTCATAGCCAGATTACGCTGGTGGAGGAGTACATCTCCAGCGGCTCGGCCCAGGTCATGGTCAATACCGTCACTGAATTCAATGTGGCCGACGGCGCCAACATCACCAGCATTCGCCTGAACATGGAAGGCGAGAACGTCCAGCACATTGGCTCCACCGGCGTCCTGCAACAGCGCAGCTCGCGGTTTGAAAGCCATACCGTTGGGTTTGGTGGCCCCCTGCGCCGGCACGATCTGCAGGTTCGGCTTGAAGGTGAAGGCGCTGAGTGCAAGCTCAACGGGGTAGTTGTTACCCAGGGCAAACAGCACTACGACAACCACACCACCATCGAGCACGTGGCTGCCCACTGCAACAGCGAAGAAACCTATCGGAATATCGCAGCGGACCAGTCCCACGCCGTGTTCAATGGCCGGATTCATATCCATCAGGACGCCCAGAAGTCCAATGCGGATATGAACAACAAGAACCTGCTGCTGTCCAACGGGGCAGAGATTGACACCAAGCCGGAACTGGAAATCTATGCCGATGACGTGAAATGTGCCCATGGCGCGACCATCGGCCAGCTTGACGAAATCTCGCTGTTTTACCTGGTTTCACGGGGTATCGGCCGGCGTCAGGCGAACGTTCTGCTCACCATGGCCTTTATCAACGAGCTGGTCGAGCAGATTCCGGTTGAAGCAGTGCGGGAGACGGTCCAGGGCCGTCTGAACCACTTCTTCGAACAGACATTTCAGGAGGCGTAACCGGTTATGACCGATCTGTCCGTGGCAAGCACCGCCAAGCGCACCACCTTCGACGTGGACGCGATTCGCCGGGATTTCCCGATCCTGTCCCAGCAGGTAAACGGAAAGCCCCTGGTGTATCTGGACAACGGTGCGTCGGCCCAGAAGCCGGAGGCTGTGCTGGATGCCATGGATCGGTATTACCGTGAGATGCACTCCAACGTCCATCGGGGCGCCCATACGCTGGGAGACCGTGCGACCTCCGCCTTCGAGGGTGCCCGCGAGACGGTTCGAAACTTCCTGAACGCCGAAAGCACCCGGGAAATTATCTGGACCCGCGGCACGACCGAGGCCATCAACCTAGTTGCCAATGGGCTCGCCCCGCGCCTGAAGGCTGGTGACGAGATCCTGGTGAGCCACATGGAACACCACGCCAACATCGTGCCCTGGCAGATGATTGCCGAGCGCACGGGTGCGAAAGTGGTGCCTGTTCAGGTGACACCGGAAGGCGAGCTGGACCTCGAGTCCTTCACCAGCCTGCTCAATGAGAAGACCCGGGTGCTGGCAATCACCCACGTTTCCAACGTGCTTGGCACGGTGAACCCGGTGGCGGCCCTGATTGAACAGGCCAAGGCCCACGGCATCATCACCCTGGTGGACGGGGCCCAGGCGGTACCTCATTACCAGCCGGACGTTCAGGCGCTGGGCTGCGACTTTTACGTGTTCTCATCGCACAAGCTGTTTGGCCCCACTGGTATTGGCGTGCTTTACGGTAAGGCCCAGTTGCTGGAGGAAATGCCTCCCTACCAGGGCGGCGGCGAGATGATCGAACGAGTGTCCTTTGAACGGACCACCTGGAATACCCTGCCCTACAAATTCGAGGCAGGCACCCCGGCCATTGCCGAGGCAGTCGGACTGGGAGCCGCCATCGACTACCTGAACGGCCTGGATCGTTCCGCCATGGAAGCGGCCGAGACCGGCCTCCTTGAGCGGGCCAACCAGCTGGTGGAAACCGTACCCGGCATGGAGATTATCGGTACGGCAAAAAACAAAGTGCCGGTTATATCCTTTAAAATTGCCGGCCTGCACCCCAGTGATATAGGCACGCTGCTGGATCAGCAGGGAATCGCAATCCGCACGGGTCACCATTGCGCCATGCCGCTGATGGATTTCTATGGAGTTCCCGGTACAGCCAGGGCTTCATTCGCGTTCTACAACACTCTGGACGAGGTGGATACATTGTTTACCGCCCTGCAGAAAGTCCAGCGTCTGTTTGCCTGATGGAGGTGGAATTATGACAGCCGAAGTCTTCACCCCGACCGTCGCCGTCACCATGACGCCCAGCGCGGTCAAGCACGTGCGCAAACAGCTGGAGAAAAAGCCGGACGCCAAGGGCATTCGGCTGGCCATCAAGAAAAGTGGCTGCTCCGGCTTCAAATACGAAACCCAATGGGTGGAAGACACCGCCGCCGACGACAAGGTGTTTCACATTGATGGCGTCGATGTTTTCGTGAAAGAAGAGCATCTGCCGCTGGTGAACGGCATCGAGATCGATTTTGTGACGGAGGGCGTGAACTCCATGTTCCAGTTCCGCAATCCGAACGCCACCGCAGAGTGCGGTTGCGGCGAGAGTTTTACCGTCGCGTAATCCGATATAAAGATTGAAAAGAGCGAGGCCCGAACAGGCATGCAAGAACGGGAAGTGGTCCTGACCAAACGCGAGGTGGAAGCCCGCCTTGTTCCTTCCGGAACCGAAATCATGATTCCGTCGGACACCTTTGTGACCATCACGCAGTCGCTGGGTGGCACCTTTACGGTCGCTGTTAACGGTAACCTTGCCCGGATTGAAGGCCACAATGCCGACGCGCTCGGCAAGAAACCCCTGGAAAGCAGCTTTGAAACCCCGGAAGACGGCACCGTCAACGAAAACCAGGTCTGGGAAGCCATGCAGAACTGCTACGATCCGGAAATTCCGGTGAACGTAGTGGATCTGGGCCTGATTTACGAGTGCAGGATTGAAAATGGCACCGAAGACGGCAACCATGTGTACGTGCTGATGACGCTGACTGCCGCCGGCTGCGGCATGGGCCCGGTGATAACCGAAGATGTGAAAACCAAGCTCGAGCATGTGCCCAATGTGGACAAGGTGACCGTTGAACTGACCTTCGATCCGCCCTGGAGCAACGAAATGCTCACCGACGAAGCCAAACTCGAACTGGGAATGCTGTAAATGACTGCCAGTGAACAGGACTTTCTGAACAACCCCTTGGGTAAAGACACCACCCTGGATGACGTTCTCGATGGCTTCGAGCTGCTGGACGACTGGGAAGAGCGCTACGCTTTTATCATTGATCTGGGCAAGCAGCTTCCTGCGTTTCCCGAGGAATCCCGGGTTGAAGAAAACTATGTTCATGGCTGCCAGAGCCAGGTCTGGCTGATTCATCATTACGATGAAGACAGTGGCCGGCTGTACCTGTTGATTGACTCCGACGCCATGATTGTTCGTGGACTGGCTGCCATCATCCTGGTCGCCCTTAACGGCAAAACCCCGAGGGACCTGCTGGCCACGGACATTGATGAGTTATTCGAGCAGCTGGACCTGTTCCGGCACATTTCCCCGACCCGCGGCAACGGGCTCAGGGCGATGGTTGGCAAGATCCGCGACATTGCGGCCGCCGAGGTGGCCAACGCCAGCAATTGATGCCCGTCAGCCCTACCAGATAATCGCTATATCATCTCTCTGGATATTCACGATGCCGCCCAGTTGCGGCATGGTACCCCGGCTAAAATGCGGCTGAACTTTTTCGAGCGTCACTGACAAGTCGCTGCCCTGCAATTCTGGTGAGTCATCTGGTGATTCCAGGTAGCGCTTGCTGCGATAGATCTTCAACTCATCACCCGGCCTGAGGCCTGCTGTAGCCCCGGATTCCAGCGTTACAGAAAAGTCGTCTACCCGCGCAATTCTGGTCATGAAGGGCTGACACGCCAATGCATCCGTTACTGCCATCGCCATGTCTGCGATAACATCCTCGACAGCCTGACCGTAGGCGGTTTTCTGGAAGCCGGCAGAGCCGAACCCTGCTGAACTGCCAGGCCCGGCATCCCAATCGGCCGCGGCTTCAAATCTCTGACGATAGACCGGCGCGCCACTGAAGCCGTCGAAGATAACGAGATCAGCCGCAAACCGGCGCCGTTGATCTACCGCCCCGATGCCCCGCTGCATTTTATCCAGCACGGAGGTGCCCCACGCTGACGGATCCGCAACGCCAAGATCCCGGATAACGCCTGTCACTACGAACTGAACGCCCATTTCACGGGCCAGTTCCAGTACATTGGTCAATCGATTGTCGCCCTGTTGTACCGTAGGCGCGTTCAGCAGATCCGTGAACATCCGTGAGGTTGTCGCACCAAAGACCTGCAATCCGCCCTGAGCCACCAAACGCTGCTGGAGTTGTTGCGGCAAGATTTCGCCGGCGTCATCAATCCGCCCGACTCTGGCCTGGTCCGGATACAGGACAGGAAACCCGGTCACTGCGACGCGCTTTTTCAGGCGTCCGGAATCTCCAGATCCACACTGGCTGCGACTCTCGCTGATATCGCCCCGGACAATCACCCGCAACAGATTGCCACTCTGGTACTCATCAATTACCCGCACATTCCGGGCTCTGGCGCTTGACGCCAGATCCATCCGTGACTCAGTGATCACGCCGTTTTTCATGGTGTCGTGCGTGCTAACCCTGGCTTCATACTGCAGGGAAAGGTCCCGGATTGCGGCCTTGCGGGCCTCAGCCCGGGCGGCTTCCAGGTTGCCATTGTGGATATTGGCATGGCCCACGCCTTCCAGAACCACCGCATGGGCGGCAGAAACCACGAAGAGCGCCAGAGCTCCGAGCACAGCCAGTGACAGCAAGCGTTTCATAATTCTCGATACTCCCTACACTCTCTATACTCTCGATCAATCAAGGTAATACAGGGAATCCACGCCTTTGCTCTGCACATCGCCCACGCTGTCATTTTCCTGCGGCATGGGAATCGGGCAGAGATCCTGCACCTGATCATCAGCAACCTTGGCCACACAGGCCCGGAAACGTGGCTCGAGCTTCAGTTCCATCACCGTTTCGAAGACACCGTCGCTGTGCTCGTTGACCGCGACCAACTTCGCGCCGCGAATGTAGCTGTCCACATAGGTTCTGAAGGTGTCGTTGCGCAGCACAAAATCATTAACGGTGGAACTGCCGTACACGACAGTACCGTAGACCCGTTCAACGAGATTCCGGTAGGCGTCCAGCTGGGAGGCCCGCCGGGCCATCAGACGTTTGCGGATATTTGAACGGTCGGCCGCAACATCCTCATAGGTCCCCAGACCGCTCACCCGCACAGTAATTGGCTCCAGCATCGTATCCTGGCGGGACTGGTTGCCGTTATCCCCCTGATAACTGCCAACCGGCGCACAAGCAGCCACCGTTGTTGCCAGCAGAGGCATAAGTATCCAGCGAAGGTTCATTGCGTGTCTCCAGAAAACGTCATTTCCGGTTTCCCATGAAAAAACTACGCCAGTTTTTCTAACTGCCTGATATTCCGATCAACAACTCCCAACCGTATTGTTTTGCAATCCCTATGCGGCAAAAAACTGCCTCTGTTTACACATCAAAAACAAACCGTTACCCCATGCGTCATGAGCTGGATAAGGTTCTGCCTTACCCTTTCAGGTACGTAACATCTATTTTGCCTTTTTACCTGACAGGATTCTTCATGACCGGATATCGCCTGACCAAACTTTCTCTGGCTATTGGTCTTTCCATTGCCACCAGTTCTGCACTGGCCAGCCCGCAGTCGTTTATGTCTGCCCGCTCTTTTGCCATGGGTGGCACTGGCGTCGCTGTAGCAACACCATCATCAGCGCCGATGGATAACCCGGCGATGATGGCCTCCGATCACCACAGCTGGAACGATGATTTTGGGTTGATGCTGCCCTCGGTGAATGCTCGCGCAGCGGATGAGGAAGAAACAGTTGACCAGGTGGATGATATCCAGGATGTAATCACTGATCTTGAATCGCTGGTTTCCGGTTTTGATCCCAATACCGACGACCCACAAAGTATTCAGGACGGCGCCGCCGATCTCAGCGACCGTTTGACCGAATTCGACAGGGACACCATGCGAGTGAACGCCGGTCTAGGGCTGGGCCTGGCTGTGCCGGGACAATCTCTGGCTGTCGGCGTGTTTACCAATGCAAACCTGACAGCAACCGTTCGTGGTGACGTGTCCGATCAGGATATTACCGCACTGAATGCGATTGCCACTGCAGCAACGGCCCAGGACGTTCAGAATGCCGTCGACCAGATCAGTACGAATGGCACCCTGAACCTGACATCACAAGGAAAAATACTGGCATCCGCCGTCGGGGAAGTGGGCATCAGCTTCGCACGGGCTTTTGAGCTACAGGATGGCAACAGCTTCCAGCTTGGCCTGTCGCCGAAATACGTGGAGCTGCGCACCTTCCAGTACACGGAAGCGGTTTCCGGTTTCGAAGATGACGAATTCGACGATGACCAGTATCAGACTGAAAAGAGCGGCTTCAACCTCGACGTGGGCGCAGCCTACAGCTTTGGTGATTCCAACCAGTGGAACACCGGAATTGTCGTTAAAAACCTGATCCCCATGGAGCTCGACTCCGCTGCGAGCCGGCCTTTGCTCGGAGAGGAAGTTCGCACATTAAAGCTGGACCCGATGGTTACAGCGGGCATCGCGCACAAGAGCGAATACCACGTTATCACCGCGGAAGTGGACCTGACCAAAAAGGAAGCCTTTGGCTTTGAGGACGACACCCAGTGGGCAGCCCTTGGCGCCGAATTCGACGCCTTCCGTTACGCCCAGTTGCGGGTGGGTGTTCGCCACAACCTGGCCAGCAACGATGACAACGACGGCATTGAAGAGAAAACCCAGTTCACGGCAGGTCTCGGACTGAACATTGTCGGCGTCCGCCTCGATATCGGCGCCCTGTACAGCGATGCAGATGCCGGTGCCGCCCTGGAGCTTGGCACCGCGTTCTGATGGAAAGCTGAAAGTGGGGTCAGATGAAGATTTCATCTGACCCCAAGCTCCAATCAAAGCCCGCCCGGGCAATCCGGGCGGGCTTTTTTATGGCCCTCATGCGTCACAGGTTTGCCTGCCCTGCCCGGGAACCGGATAATCCACCGACACACTCCCGAAAGGAATCAGCGATTTCATGCAGGCCTATCTGGTTGGCGGTGCCGTTCGTGACGAATTACTCGGCCTTGAGGTCAAGGACCGGGATTGGGTGGTGGTCGGCGCAACTCCAAAGGAAATGCTAGCCAACGGCTTCAAGCAGGTGGGCGCGGACTTCCCGGTATTTCTGCATCCCCGAACCCGGGAAGAATATGCCCTGGCTCGCACCGAGCGGAAACAGGGGCGCGGCTACCACGGCTTCACTGTTTACAGCGCGCCCGACGTCACCCTTGAGCAGGATTTGAAGCGCCGGGACCTGACCATCAATGCGATGGCAAAAGCTGAAAACGGCGATCTGGTCGACCCCTTTGAAGGCCGCAGAGATATTGAAGATCGCAAGCTTCGGCATGTCTCGGAGGCCTTCGCCGAGGACCCCCTGAGAATTCTTCGCACAGCCCGGTTCGCAGCCCGCTTTCACCCGCTGGGATTTTCCGTGTGCGACCAGACCATGGCCCTGATGAAGCGCATGGTGGATAGCGGAGAAGTAGACCACCTGGTGCCCGAACGGGTCTGGCAAGAATTCCAGCGGGCGCTGCATGAACAGGCGCCCGAGGCCTTTTTCGAAGTTCTTCGTGACTGCGGCGCCCTTGAGGTTCTTGTTCCGGAATTAGCTTCGGAAAAAGTCTTTCAACTCGCGATGGCGGCACTTGGCTGCGTCCACCGCCGCTTGCACGCCGAGACGGAGGAGCGTTTTGCGGCCCTGCTCTCCCCCCTGGATGCCCCTGTTGCAAAGGACAGGGGCAAAGCCCTGAAGGCACCCAATGACTGTCAGAATCTGGCGCGACTGGTTACTGCCTTCACACCCCAGATCCGGGACATTGATGCGCAAAGCCCGGAAGCCGAAACGCTTCTGGACCTGCTCGACCAGGCGGACGTCTGGCGCCGCCCGGAACGTTTTTCGCAACTCACGAAGGTGCTCGAGTGCGCCTTGCCGGGCGATTCCCTCACACTGGACCTGCTGCGAACCGCCTCGGAAGCGGCGACCGGCGTTGAGCCGAGAACCCTCCTGGCGCAAGGGTATAAAGGCAAGGAACTGGGCAGCGCAATCCGGACTGAACGCCTGAAACGCATCGGCGACGCCGTCGCCCCGACCAACCACTGAGGAGGCACCATGCCGTCCACAACGCCTGTTGCCCTGATCACCGGCGCAGCCCACCGTCTTGGCGCACAGACTGCCCGGACACTTCACGAAAGAGGGTGGAACCTGGTGATTCACTACCGGACCCGGGAAGAGCAGGCGAACTCACTGATTGCGCAGATGAACCGCCAACGGCCCGACTCCGCCTGCGCCCTGCAGGCGGATTTGAGCCAGTTAACTGGAGTGGACCGGCTGGCCAGTGACGCCATCGCACAGTGGGGCCGACTGGACGCACTGGTGAACAATGCATCGGTCTTCTACCCCACCCCGACCGCAGACGCCACCGAAGACGACTGGAACACAATCCTGAACACCAACCTACGGGCCCCATTTTTCCTGCTTCAGGGATGCCTGGCCGAACTTCGGCGAAACCGCGGCAGCGTCGTAAATCTGATCGATATTTACAGTGAAAGGCCTATCGATGATCACCCGCTGTACTGCGCCACCAAGGCCGGCCTGGCTGCCCTGACGCGCTCCTGGGCAAAAGACCTGGCGCCGGACGTGCGCGTGAACGGCGTATCGCCAGGCGCAATCCTCTGGCCAGAGGGCGAAGCCGAGATGGATCAATCCGCCCAACAGGCAATCCTTCAGAAGACGCCACTGGCCCGCACCGGCAACCCTGACGATATTTCCGAAACCATTGCGTTCCTGATCTGCGATGCGCCCTTTATCACCGGGCAAATCGTCTCTGTTGATGGCGGCCGAAGCCTGAACATGTAGTACAACCCGCGCATGACGGACCTGATCTTTGGCCGGTGACCGCTTTCCGGATACAATGCCAGCAGTTTTCAATCCTGTTCGCGCCGGCCCCAATCCCGCGCGCGCCACTGATCCGGAGAATTCCCATGCGTGATGTCGTTATTGTTGCCGCCCGCCGTACTGCTATCGGAACCTTTGGCGGAGGTCTTTCCAGCCTGAGCGCAGACCAGCTGGGAACCGCCGTCATCAAGGCACTAATGGAAGAAACCGGCGTTGCCGGTGACCAGATCAACGAGGTGGTACTGGGTCAGGTTCTTACCGCCGGTGTTGGCCAGAACCCGGCTCGCCAGTCTGCCATTAACGCCGGCATTCCAGCGTCGGTGCCCGCCATGACCATCAACAAGGTCTGCGGCTCAGGGCTGAAAGCGGTTCACATGGCGGTACAGGCCATCCGCTGTGGCGACGCCGAGATGATGATCGCCGGTGGCCAGGAGAGCATGAGCCAGGCGCCCCATGTGCTGCCCAACAGCCGGAATGGCCAGCGGATGGGCAACTGGTCCATGGTGGATACCATGATCAAGGACGGCCTGTGGGACGCCTTCAACGATTACCACATGGGCATCACGGCCGAGAACATCGTCGAGAAATACGGCATCAGCCGGGACGAGCAGGACGAGTTTGCAGCGGCGTCCCAGCAGAAGGCCGCCGCCGCTCGCGAAGCCGGCTATTTCGATGGGCAGATTGTTCCGGTCTCCATTCCCCAGCGTAAGGGCGACCCGATTGTCGTTGACCGCGATGAAGGCCCCCGTGACGGCGTGACTGCCGAGGGACTGGGCAACCTGCGTGCGGCCTTCAAGAAAGACGGCACCGTTACCGCCGGCAACGCCTCATCCCTCAACGATGGCGCCGCAGCCGTGATGGTCTGCAGTGCCGAGAAAGCGAAAGAACTGGGGCTGACTCCGATCGCCACCATCAAGGCCTACGCCAACGCAGGCGTGGACCCGACGATTATGGGCACCGGCCCGATCCCGGCCAGCCAGCGGTGTCTGAAGCTTGCCGGCTGGAGCACGGAAGATCTGGACCTGGTGGAAGCCAACGAAGCCTTCGCAGCCCAGGCTATTTCTGTAAATCGCGACATGGGCTGGGACACCGGCAAGGTTAACGTGAACGGCGGCGCCATTGCCCTGGGCCACCCCATCGGCGCATCCGGCTGCCGCATTCTGGTCTCCCTGCTGCATGAAATGGTTCGCCGCGATGTTCACAAGGGCCTGGCCACACTGTGCATCGGTGGCGGCATGGGCGTTGCCCTGGCCGTCGAGCGCTAAGCTTCATGCTCCACGTTGTGCTGTACGAGCCGGAGATACCGCCGAACACCGGCAACATCATCCGGCTCTGCGCCAACACCGGTTGCCAGCTGCATCTGATTGAACCGCTGGGTTTTAACCTGGAAGACAAACAGATGCGGCGGGCCGGGCTGGATTACAGCGAGTACGCAACGGTCAGGATCCACAAGAGTTACCAGGACTTCCTGGCCAGCGAGCAACCCGGACGCCTGTTCGGGTTCACCACCAAAGGCAGCGCCCATTACCACGAAGTGAGCTACCAGGATGGCGACTACCTGATGTTCGGCCCGGAAACCCGCGGCCTTCCCGCTGATGTCCGCGAGGGGTTGCTGCCTGAGCATCGCCTGCGGGTTCCCATGCAACCGCATAGCCGCAGCCTGAATCTCTCCAATACCGCAGCCCTGGCGGTTTACGAGGCCTGGCGGCAGCTGGGGTTTAACGGAGCGACATAAAAAAACCGGCCTGAGCCGGTTTTTTTATATCTGATCACAGTGGTTCGGATCAGTGAGTCTGCTGCTCTTCGCTTGCCTCGCCAGCAGCTTCTTCCTGCTTGCGCTTGAGCGCCTGGGCATAGATGGCGTCGAAGTTCACCGGCGCCAGCATCAGGGCCGGGAAGCTGCCCTTGCTCACAATACCGTCGATCGCTTCGCGCGCATACGGGAACAGGATGGTCGGGCAGTAGGCGCCCAGCATCTGGCCCAGCTGCTGGCCTTCGATGCCCTGCACCAGGAACACGCCGCCCTGCTGGATCTCGACGATGTAAGCTACCTTCTCACCCACTTTCGCGGTGACGGTCAGGGAAAGCACAACCTCGTACTGGTTGTCGCTGACCTTGTTGTGAGACGTATTCAGATCCAGATTCACCTGCGGCTTCCACTGCTCCTGAAATACCAGCGGAGAGTTGGGTGACTCAAAAGACAGGTCCTTCACATAGATGCGCTGAAGGGCAAACTGGGGTTGGTTCTGGTTGTCACTGCCTGCTGCGGCTTGCTGATTCTCAGCCATTTTCAATCCTTTCGTTCTCGATCATGGGCTCGGGGCCCGCTGTTATGGGATGTTATGAAGTGTGCTGCCGGGACATTTTACGTTGGCGCCGGGCCGGCTTATGTGAAACAGTGCGGCAGAATGATCTTCAGATCAAGGGCCGCTCTATTTCTTCACCAGCGGAAGATTGCTGGCTTTCCAGTCGGCAACGCCGCCGTTCAGGCGAACCACATTGCTGAAGCCTTCCGCGTTCAGCTGTTTAACCGCCATGGCAGAATGCTGGCCCATCTTGTCGGCAACGATGATCTGTTTGTCCTTGAACTTGCTCAGCTCACCAACCCGGCTCTTCAGGCTGTTCAGGGGAATGTTGATCGAGCCGGTAATGCGGCCCTCACCAAACTCCTTGCGGTCCCGGATGTCGACTACAACGGCTTCATCCTTGTTGATCAGATTGACCGCACCCTGGGCCGAGATCTTGGCACCGCCACGACGGGACTCCAGAATGAGAATGGCAACCAGGAATGCCACGAACAGCGACACAAGAATGTAGTGGTTAACGACAAATTCAAACAACCGGTCCATGAATTTACCCTGATAATGAGTTTGGCGGGATTATACACAGCCTGCTCCCCGGACAGAAGGTGACGAAAGTGGCCAGTAAATGCGAAAATAGATAAACTTGGTTTTCGTTTTAGTAAATTTACTAACATTTTACTTCCGGACTTAATGATGACTGCAATGCGCAAGCCGACTGCACTGATTATCCTGGACGGCTGGGGCCATCGCGACCCGGCTGAAGACAATGCCATCAGCAATGCCAGCACCCCGTTCTGGGACAAACTCTGGCAAAACCAGCCCAAAACCCTGATCAATACATCGGGTATGTTTGTTGGGCTGCCGCAAGGGCAAATGGGTAACTCGGAAGTTGGCCACATGAACCTGGGCGCAGGGCGCGTGGTCTATCAAAGCCTTACTCGTATCGACAAAGATCTGGAAGAAGGCACTTTCCAGCAGAACGAAGTGCTCTGCTCAGCGATCGACAAGGCTGTCCAAAGCGGCCGAGCCGTTCATCTCATGGGTCTGATGTCGCCCGGTGGTGTACACAGCCACGAAGACCACATTATTGCCGCTGCCGAACTTGCCGCCGCACGTGGCGCGAAGGAAGTTTACATCCACGCCTTCCTCGATGGCCGTGACATGCCGCCCCGCAGCGCAAAACCATCCCTGGAGAAGGCCGCGGCCAAATTGAAGAGCCTCGGCGTCGGCCGCGTTGCCTCGATCGTGGGCCGCTACTATGCCATGGATCGCGACAACCGCTGGGACCGCGTGGAAGCGGCCTACAACCTGATGACCCAGGGCACCGCGGAGTTCACTGCGGCCGATCCGGTATCCGGGCTGGAACAGGCTTATGAGCGCGGGGAAAACGACGAGTTTGTAACGCCAACCCGGATCCACGCTCCGGGCGAGCCCGAGGGAACGATCAACGATGGTGACACGGTGCTGTTCATGAATTTCCGTGCCGACCGTGCCCGGGAAATGACCCGCACCTTTGTGGAGAAGGACTTCGACGGATTCGAGCGCAAGAAGCACCCCGAACTGGCCGACTTCGTGATGCTGACCGAGTATGCGGCGGACATCAAAACTTCCTGCGCCTACCCGCCCGAACAGCTTACCAATGGCCTTGGCGAATACATGGCGAAGCAGGGCAAGACCCAGTTGCGCATCGCCGAAACAGAGAAATACGCCCACGTAACCTTCTTTTTCAATGGCGGCCTGGAAACACCGTTCGACGGTGAAGAGCGCATTCTTGTGCCCTCCCCCAAGGTGGCGACCTACGATCTGCAGCCCGAAATGAGCGCACCAGAGGTAACCGACAAGCTGGTGGAAGCGATCAAGAGCGGCAAGTACGATCTGGTTGTTTGCAATTATGCCAACGGCGACATGGTTGGTCACACCGGCAAGCTGGACGCTGCAATCAAGGCGGCCGAATGCCTGGACGAATGCGTGAAACGCGTTGTCGAGGCCCTGGATGAGGTAGGCGGCGAAGCTCTGATCACGGCTGACCACGGCAACTGCGAACAGATGACCGATCCGAATTCAGGCCAGGTTCACACTGCCCACACCATCGGCCCGGTGCCACTGGTATACACCGGCCACCGCAAAGTTGTGTTGAAGAACGACGGCAGCCTGAGCGACGTTGCGCCCTCTCTCCTAGCCCTGATGGGAATGGAGCAACCAAAGGAAATGACCGGGCACAGCCTGGTCGAGATCGGCTGATCCGGGAACGGAACCAACCTTTGCGATTTACCGCAACTCTGGCGCTCACCCTTCTACTGGGTGCAGCGCCGGCACTCGCCCAGCAGGAGGTCACCCCGGCCCAGATCGAGGAACTCAAGGAACGCATTGAGGACATCGACGACTGGCTGGAGGATGCCGAAGAAGACCGCTCCGCCCTGGAGCGGCAGCTTGCTGCGACCGAAAAGAACATCAGCCGCCTGACCCTTGAACGCCGCTCCCTGCGCCAGCAGGCAGAGCGACAGCAGCAAAGACTCCGGGAGCTGGAGAAAGAAGCCCAGGAGCTCACCCGCACACTCAACCGCCAGCGGGACAGCCTCAAGACGCAGATCCGCGCCGCCTGGATGGAAGGGGATGCACCAGCCGTAAAGGTTCTGCTCAATGAAATTGATCCGGACAAGATTGCCCGGACCATGACCTACTACGAATACCTTAGCAAGGACACAGTCGACCGCCTGGAGGCATTCAGGCAAAGCCTGCAGGAACTCAGGAGCACCCAGGCTGCGGTTCAGTCGACCAGGGTTGAACTGGCAAGAACCGAGGAAAACGTAGCCAAACGCCAACAGGACCTGACAGCGTCCAGACAGGAACGCCAGCAGACGCTGGCCGCCCTGAATGCCGATATCCAGAACCGTCGCAGCGAACGGGAAGAGCTGGAATCGGATCGCAAACGGCTGGAAAACCTGCTTGAGGAAGTCCAGCAGGCGATCAACAACATCCCCTCGCCCAATGAATCCCAGCCCTTCGCGTCATTGCGCAACAAGCTGCCCTGGCCAGTGAAGGGCCAGGTGTTGAGCCGCTATGGCGAGCGCTATGCCGACGGCAAACTCCGGCGCAACGGCCTGCTTATAGCCACCGGAGACGACGCGGAAATTCGCGCCATACACTACGGTCGGGTCGTGTTTGCCAACTGGCTGAGGGGATTTGGCCTGATCACCATCATTGATCACGGCGACGGCTACATGACACTGTATGGCCACAGCAGCAGCCTGTTCACCAGCCCGGGAGACTGGGTGGCCGCTGGTGAGCCCATCGCCCAGGCCGGCCGCACCGGCGGCACCGATTCCCCGGCGCTGTATTTTGAAGTCCGGCACAATGGCAAGCCCGACAATCCGGGCCGGTGGCTGGCAAACTGAGAAGCCCCGGGAGGGCTGACAAACGCCGCAGGTAACGCCATACTGTTCGGAGTCAGGGAAACCAGTCCAACTATCGGAATAAAAACGGGATATGTGAATGAAACGGGTCAGAAGTACACTCCACGCCTTGCCATTACGCAGCATTGCTCTCGCTACCTGTTTCGCAACCGCTTCCGGACTGGCCTGGGCCCAGGATAAAGACGCCGCCACCGAGCAGCTGCTGGAAGGCATCCAGAACGGCGAACGCGTGGAAATAAGCCTGCCGGATCCGGAGAAGCAGCTGCCACTGGAAGACCTCCGCAAGTTCACCGAGGTATTCAGCCGCATCAAAGATGCGTACGTCGAGGAAGTAAGCGATCGCAAACTCCTCGAAAGCGCCATTAAAGGCATGCTGTCAGACCTCGATCCTCACTCCACCTACCTGGCACCCAAGGACTACGAAGAGCTCGAAGAGAGCACCTCCGGCGAGTTCGGCGGGCTGGGCATTGAAGTGGGCATGGAAAACGGCTTTGTGAAAGTGATTGCCCCCATCGACGACACGCCAGCGCAGAAGGCAGGGGTTCAGGCGGGGGACCTGATCATCAAGCTGGATGAAAAACCGGTTAAAGGCATGAGCCTGGAAGAGGCTGTCCAGCTAATGCGGGGCAAACCCGGCTCGATCCTGACGCTCACCATTATGCGTGAGGGGGAAAGCGCTCCCATCGAAATCGAAGTGGAACGGGACGTTATCAAGGTCACCAGCGTGAAATCCCGAATGCTGGAAAATGGTTACGGTTATGTTCGCATTACCCAGTTCCAGGCGGATACCGGCTCGCAGTTCAAGGATGCCCTCAACGGACTGGAAGACGAACTCGGACGCGATCTTGACGGCCTTGTTATCGACCTGCGCAACAACCCGGGCGGGGTGCTGCAGGCGGCCGTAGAGACCGCAGATGCCCTGCTTGATGACGGACTGATCGTCTACACCGAGGGCCGCATCCAGAGTTCCCGCCTGCGCTTCAGCGCGCGATCGGGCGACATCATGGAAGGCACGCCTATTGTCGTGCTGATCAACGGCGGCTCCGCCTCTGCTTCAGAAATCCTCGCCGGCGCGCTTCAGGACCATGAGCGCGCTGTGGTGATGGGCACAAAGTCCTTTGGCAAGGGCAGCGTCCAGACGGTCATTCCGCTGGATGAGACCCACGCCATCAAGATGACTACCGCGCGCTATTACACACCGGATGGCCGCTCCATCCAGGCCACCGGCATCAAACCCGATATTGAAGTACGGCCGGCGGAACTCAAGGAGCTCGACAGCAAGCCGTTCTTCACCGAAGCGGATCTGAGCGGGCACCTTGAAGGGCAGAACGAGGGGCAGGACCAGGATGGAAACGATGATGCCCAGAACGCAACCGGTTCTCTTGCCGACCGGGATTATCAGCTACGCTCGGCACTGAACCTGCTCAAGGGAATCAGGATTCTGAACCCGAACAAGAGCGCCAAGGCAGAAGGAAGCGATCAGTGAGAGTAGTCAGTACTCTGCTGGCCGTAGCATTCTGTTTTACCGCCGGCACGGTGTCCGCGGAGCCGGCCCGAAAAGCACTGCCGCCCACCATTGCCATCATTATTGATGACATGGGCCACAGCCTTGTTGAAGGTGAGCGACTGGCAAACCTGGATCAGCCGCTGACACTCGCTTTTCTGCCCTACCGTCCACACACGGACAGCCTGGCCCGGCTCGCCTATAAGCAGCACAAGGAAATCATGCTGCACGCCCCCATGGCCAACACCCGCAACTATGGCCTGGGCCCGGGCGGCCTGACCCCCGAGATGGACGAACAGAGCATGGTGACCACCCTTCGCCGTGCCTTGCAGTCGATTCCCCATGTCCAGGGCGTGAACAACCACATGGGCAGCCTGCTGACCCAGCAGCTGCAGCCCATGGACTGGGTCATGAAAGAGCTGTTCCGCTACCCCGTGTACTTTATCGACAGCCGCACCATCGCCTCATCCGTGGCCGGTGATGTCGCAGCGGCGTACCGCATTCCGACCATGACCCGGGACGTGTTTCTCGACCACGAACAGACCGAAGAGTTTGTGGACCGCCAGTTCAAACTGCTGATCAAGCGCGCCAAAGAAAACGGTAGCGCCATCGGCATTGGCCATCCTCACAAAGTCACCGTGGATTACCTGGAGAAGCACCTACCCAAACTGGATGAGCAAGGCATCGCCATTGCCACGGTCAGCGGCCTTTGGGCCATGCGCAACGGCAATCGGGAGATGTTTGCGGAAGGAGAAAAGCAGGCCATTCGACCTGCTTTTGCAAAGAAGGATTAATCGCGGACTTCTATGCCCTGAGCCTTCATGAAGGCCTTCGCTTCAGGAATGGTGTGCTGTCCGAAGTGAAAGATTGACGCCGCCAATACCGCATCGGCACCGCCCTGAGTCACGCCATCAGCCAGGTGCTGCAGCTCTCCGACACCGCCTGAGGCAATCACCGGCACAATCACAGCATCGCTGATGGCTTTGGTCAGCCCGAGATCAAATCCGATCTTGGTGCCGTCCCGGTCCATGCTGGTCAGCAGTAACTCACCAGCGCCCATTTCCACCATCTTGCGGGCCCATTCCACGGCATCCAGCCCTGTGGGCTTGCGGCCACCGTGGGTAAAGATTTCCCACCGGGGCTCCTCGCCCTGTTCACTCACCCGCTTGGCATCAATGGCCACCACGATGCACTGGCTGCCAAAGCGGTCCGCCGCTTCCCGGACAAACTCCGGGTTGAACACGGCTGCGGTATTGATCGACACCTTGTCTGCGCCGGCATTCAGGAGCTTGCGTATGTCATCCACGGTACGCACACCACCGCCGACAGTCAGCGGAATGAAGACTTCCGCCGCCATTCGTTCAACGGTCTCGTAGGTGGTGTCACGGCTCTCATGGCTGGCCGTGATGTCGAGGAAGGTGATTTCATCGGCACCCTGCTCATTGTAACGACGGGCCACTTCCACCGGGTCGCCGGCATCGCGGATATCAACGAAATTGACGCCCTTCACCACGCGGCCTTTATCGACATCGAGGCAGGGAATGATGCGTTTCGCCAGAGCCATAAGCCGCCCTTACCCCTTCAGACCGTCGCAGAAAGCCTGCGCTTCAGCGACATCCAGGGTGCCTTCATAGATCGCACGACCCGTGATGGCACCAAGGATGCCCTTGTCCGCCACGGTAGCCAGGCGTTTCAGATCATCCATATTGGTCACGCCACCAGAGGCGATAACCGGAATTCCGCCCTCTTCTGCCAGTGCGGCTGTTGCTTCCACATTAACGCCCTGCATCATGCCGTCTCGGCTGATATCGGTGTACACAATCGCGTCCACGCCGTCGTTGGCAAAGCGCTTGGCAAGATCGGTAGCCATCACTTCCGAGACCTCCGCCCAGCCATCGGTGGCCACGCGGCCGTCTTTGGCGTCCAGGCCGACGATGATGTGACCCGGGAATTTTTTGCACATCTCAGTGACAAATTCCGGCTCCTTCACCGCCTTGGTGCCAATGATGACCCACTGCACACCGGCCTTCAGGTAGGCTTCGATGGTTTCTGCCGACCGGATACCGCCACCGATCTGGATGGGAAGATCCGGGTATTTACGGGCAATGGCCTGGACAATCTCGCCGTTGACCGGCTCACCGGCAAACGCGCCGTTCAGGTCAACCAGGTGCAGCCGGCGGGCGCCGGCTTCCACCCAGCGAGTGGCCATATTGACAGGATCGTCACCAAACACCGTGGAGTCGTCCATCCGGCCCTGACGCAGGCGTACACATTTACCGTCTTTCAGATCGATTGCAGGAATTATCAGCATGTTCCAGTCCAGTTTGTAAAATTCTCGAGCAACTGCAGGCCCGCCCGGGCACTTTTCTCCGGGTGGAATTGCACTGCAAAAATATTGTCTCGCGCGACTGCTGCCGCAAGGTCCACCCCATAGCGGGTGCGGCCTGCCATATCGGCGTTGCCCTCGGCTTCTGCGTAGAAGCTGTGCACGAAGTAGAAACGGTCACCCTCGGGAATGTTATGCCAAAGGGGGTGATCAATGGTCTGCTGCACTTGGTTCCAGCCCATGTGGGGCACTTTCAGGCGCTCGCCGTTTTCCGTGAGGTGGTCACCGAAATAGCGTACTTGCGAAGGAAACAGGCCGATGCAGTCAACGCCGCCGTTCTCTTCACTGCGGGACATCAGGGCCTGCATGCCCACGCAGATGCCAAGAAACGGGCGATCCTGAGAGACCTCACGAACCAGATCCACTACCCCGACACGATGCATTTCGGCCATACAGTCGCGAATGGCACCAACGCCAGGGAGGATGACACGATCGGCTTCACGGATTTTTTCGGCGTTGTCGGTGACCAGCACGGTGGTGTCCGGGGCAACGTGCTCAACTGCTTTTTTGGCAGAGTGAAGATTGCCCATGCCGTAGTCGATAATGGCAACGGTTTTCATGGTTGTTGCGGTGTCCTTGATTGACCGGTCAAACATGACCGGTTAAAGCGAGCCTTCTGACGACGAGGCGTTTACAGCGAACCCTTGGTAGACGGTGTAATACCGGCCATCCGCTCGTCCATTTCAATCGCCATACGCAGGGCACGGCCGAAGGCCTTGAACACGGTTTCAATCTGATGGTGGGTGTTTTTACCCTTCAGATTGTCGATGTGCAGGGTCACCATGGAATGGTTCACGAAGCCGTGGAAAAACTCCTCGAACAGGTCGACGTCAAAGCCACCCACGGCACCGCGAGTGTACGGCACATCCATCATCAGGCCCGGGCGACCGGACAGATCGATAACGACTCGGGAGAGCGCCTCATCCAGCGGGACATAAGCGTGGCCGTAGCGGCGAATGCCCTTTTTGTCGCCAACCGCCTGTTTGAAGGCCTGGCCAAGGGTTATGCCGATGTCTTCCACGGTGTGGTGGTCATCAATGTGCAGGTCGCCCTTCGACACGATATTCAGATCCACCAGACCGTGGCGGGCGATCTGGTCCATCATGTGCTCCAGAAACGGCACGCCGGTATCGAAACTGGATTTGCCGGTTCCGTCGAGATCAATCTCAACGGTGATCTGGGTTTCAAGGGTATTTCTCTCTACCCGAGCCTTGCGTTCGGCCATGGGGACTCCGTGACAATTGAGCGGCATAAAGCCGGAAAAATTCGATCCGGCGATTATACCTTTTATGTCGGCTGGAGTCCCACAACCGGTTTAATCGCTACGATAGCGAAGTGCAGGTATATGGCAGAAAGGGCTGCGTCAGAACGCCTTCTTCAGATTGTTCATGTAAGTGTCTACGAGGCTGTTGAACTCGTGCTTGATAACCGGGCTGATGGCCAACTTGAGCAGGCTGGGCAGGGGCACAGTCAACTCTGCGCTGGTCTGGAACTTCACGGCGGTGGCATTATCGCCCTTGGACTTGATGGTCCAGGAACCACTCACGACGCCATTGCCCTCGCCCTTCACCGGCTCCCAGGTAATCTTGCCGGCGTCTTTGTCCGAGTGATATTTGCAAGCGTACACCGACTGGATGGCATGTTTGTCGACGCCCACTTTTTCCATTTCCCAACGGTAGGCGTTATCGCCAAGGTCGGTCAGTTTGTGGACTTTCGGGAAGTGACTGGCTGAACGTGGCACATCCGCCAGCAAATCGAACACTTCATCATAGCTGCCCGGAATCTCAAGTTCGCGGTTCAGCTCAATCGAAACGGTAATAGCCACGGCCAACTCCTTCTTGTGTTTATAGGTATCAATGTAGTCCGAAAATCAGGGTCGTGTATTTTGGCCCAACACTACCGCATTGTCATACTCCCGCGCTGTTAATTTGTTAACCCTGCGTTATCCTTTGGGTCATTAGCGTCGGTATTCACAGCGAATACTGCAAGCTCCTAAAAATAGGAAGGAAGCCTGAATCATGAAAGCCGTCCGTTATGTGCTGATTGCCATCGTTGCACTGATCGTTCTTGCCGTGGCTGCCGTTGCCATCGCCATGGCCGTGATCAACCCCAACGATTACAAACCGCAGATTGAACAGGCCGTTGAGGATGCCACGAACCTGGATCTGGTCCTTGAAGGCGACATCGGCTGGTCTTTTATCCCACTTGGCCTTGAGCTGAATTCCGTAGAGGCCACCCTGGAAGGTGACCGCTTTGTTGCCCTTGAGCAACTGGTGGCCCAGATCGATTTCTGGTCACTGATTGCCATGTCCCCGAGGGTGAATACCTTCGTACTGGACGGGCTGGACGCCCGACTCGAAGTGGACGAACAGGGCAACGGCAACTGGACCCGCATCATGCCCGAGAAGGCGGCGGGAGCGGCAACCGAGGAAACGGCCGGAACCCAGGATGAACAGGCACAGGAGAGCGAGGGCGCCGGCGGCGAGCCTCTGAACTTCAACGTTGAAAACGTTCAGATCAGCAATGCCCAGGTGCACTACACCGACAAGAGTACCGGCCAGTCGGTCACGCTGGAGAATTTCACCGTCAACGCCAGCAACATTACTCTGGGCTCCGAGTTCCCGCTGGAAATCGGGTTCCGGGTAGCCACCACCCAGCCCACGTTTGAAGTGGATGGCAATATCAGCGCCCGCCTCGCCGCCAACGAGGCTCTCAACGAGTTCGCCGTATCCGGTCTGAATGCCGTGTTCGACATGACCGGAGAGCCGCTCGGTGGCAAAGAGGTCACGGCTGAACTGGCGGGCTCTGCCAGGGCGAACCTGGAAAACGAGACCGCTAACCTGAGCGGCTTTACCGCCAGCCTGGCCAACCTGAACCTGTCGACCGATCTTGACGTTACCGGATTCGGCGACAAGCCAACCCTGAGCGGCGAGATCTCCATCGCCGAGTTCTCGCTGAAGGATCTTCTGAACAACCTCGGCCAGCCCCCGGTGGAAACCAGCGATCCGGACGTACTTGAAGCCATCGCCTTCTCCACCGGTATTGGCGGTCCGGCCGGCAAGGTGGAGCTCACCGACCTGACCATCAAACTGGATGACACCACCTTCACTGGTTCCGGTAGCTACAACCTTGCCGACACAGGCGTTGTCTTCCAGCTCCAGGGCGACCAGTTGAATGCCGACCGATACCTGCCACCGAAAGCGGAAGGAGAGGCGGAGGAAGCACCCGCATCCCAGGAAACCGCTGCAGCCGGACCCGAAGGCGACCTTCTGCCCCTGGAGACCATTCGCAGCCTGCTGCTGGATATTGATCTGGGACTCGGCCAGCTGATCGTCAGCAACCTGACTATCAACGAAATCAAAGCCAGCACCACCGCGAAAAACGGCCTGCTCAAGGTTGATGAGTTCAGCGGCAAACTGTACGAGGGCAGCTTTGGTGCCAACGTGACCATCGACGCCCGCAGCGACAATCCGAAATGGACCGTTGGCTCAGACGTAACCAATGTACAGACCCTGCCTTTGCTCACCGATCTGGCAGAAGTGGATATGCTCGCCGGCGGGGCAAATCTCAAAGTGAACGCCAACACCTCTGGCAACCGGATCTCGGCACTGCGCAGCAATGCTGACGGACAGATCAGCTTCAACCTCGCAGAGGGCGAGTTCCGCCGGATGAACCTCACCCGCATGGCCTGCCAGGGCATCGCTCTGGTCAACCAGGATGAGCTGACAACCACCGACTGGGGCACCAGCACCCCGTTCAACGACATGCGCGGCACCCTGGACATCAACGGCAACACCCTGAACAACACCGACCTGGTTGCAGCACTGGCCGGGATGCGTCTGGAAGGCAATGGCACAGTCGATCTGGCCCAGAGCCAGCTGGATTATGAAGTGGGCCTGAGAATCGTCGGTGAAATCCACAGGGACAACGCCTGCCGCGTTACCGAATATGTAGAAAACGCGGTTATTCCCGTGGAGTGCCGTGGCAACTTCGCCGAGGACCCGGCAGGACTTTGCTCCTTTGACGGCTCCCGCTTCAGGGACACCCTGAAGACCATCGCCGAAAATGCCGCCAAGGCGAAAGCCCGGGAGGAAGTGGACAAGGCAAAAGCCAAGGCGGAAGAGAAGGTTAAAGAAAAGGTGCAGGAACAGATCGGCGACAAACTCAAAGGACTGTTCAACTGATGCCGGACAGCTTCGCCAACAAACTGCTCCAATGGTACGACAGCCACGGCCGGCATGACCTGCCGTGGCATCACAACCGGAACGCCTACCGTGTGTGGGTTTCCGAAATCATGCTGCAGCAGACACAGGTAACCACGGTTATCCCCTACTTCGAGGCGTTCATGGAACGCTTCCCGGACGTTCATGCCCTGGCCGAAGCGCCGGTGGATGATGTGCTCAGCCACTGGTCCGGCCTTGGTTACTACGCCAGGGCCCGCAACCTGCAGAAAGCCGCGCAGACGGTGGTGGGCGAGTTCGATGGTGAGTTCCCGCAAACCCAGGAGGAGCTTGAATCCCTGACCGGCATTGGCCGCTCCACAGCCGCCGCCATATTGGCCCAGGCCTTCGGCATTCGCGCCGCCATACTGGATGGAAACGTGAAACGGGTGCTGGCGCGCTACCATGCCATACCCGGCTGGCCCGGCCAGACAGCCGTGCTTAACCAGCTGTGGCAACGGGCCGAAGAGCACACGCCGGAACAGCGGGTGCGCGACTACACCCAGGGCATTATGGACCTCGGCGCCATGGTGTGTACCCGCAGCCGCCCGGCCTGCGAGAGCTGCCCGCTGCAAGAGGGCTGCAGAGCCTACGCCCAGGGTGAAACCTCACTCTACCCCGGCTCCAAACCGAAAAAGACCAAGCCGGAGAAATCCACCTGGATGGTGATTCTTGAGGATGGCGAGGGGCGCATTCTGCTTGAGCGTCGCCCGCCCAGTGGCATCTGGGGCGGCCTCTGGAGCCTGCCGGAACTGGACCCGGCCTACGGAGCCGATGAGCTTCAGGAAGCCTGCGAACAGAGCCTGGGGCTGGATTGCGCAGAACCAGAGCTTATCAACGGCTTTCGACATACCTTTTCCCATTACCACCTGCACATACAGCCCGCCCGACTAAACGTCACCGGCGGCGCCAACACCGTTGCAGACAAGGATCATCTGAAATGGCTACACCGCCATGAAGCCCTGAACCTCGGCCTGCCTGCTCCAATCCGGTCGCTGCTTACCGAACCGGAGCAAGCAGCTCTGCTTTGATCCAGTGCGCTGGCCCCCTCAGCCGCAACGATCTGTTATCATCACCGCCAGCAACATTTGCCAACAGGAGCCATCATGAGCCGTACTGTTTTCTGCCGCAAATACCAGAAAGAACTGGAAGGCCTGGACTTCCCGCCCATGCCCGGCGCCAAGGGCCAGGACATTTTCGAGAACATCTCGAAGCAGGCCTGGGAAGAATGGCAGGCCCAGCAGACCATGCTGATCAACGAAAAACACCTGAGCCTGATGGACCCCAACACCCGCAAGTACCTGCAGGCGCAGATGGAACATTTTTTCAACAACGAACCGTTCGACAAGGCCGAGGGCTACGTTCCACCGGAACAATAACCCCGGATTGATCAAAGCCTGAGCATGCCTGAAAAGATTCAGAAATTTTTCCGGCCTAGCCTTGACTCAAAACATCTAAACCGGTTTAATAGCGCCCCGTTGCCGAGACACCTTGCAAGGTGTAACGCAAAGCCCGGATAGCTCAGTTGGTAGAGCAGGGGATTGAAAATCCCCGTGTCGGTGGTTCGATTCCGCCTCCGGGCACCATAAGTTTTTGAAAGCCAAGGATTTTTTAGTCCTTGGCTTTTTTCTTTTCTGTTGCATACCTTTCGCATACTTTTGCGCGCCCTACCCGCCCTCTGTTCCTCCAGCGCTTATCTGTCATATACTCGTTGCATACTTACTTAATGCTGTGACGGAAAAATGAACAAAACCAGCACTGTAACGGTAATTCCCAAAAAGTGCGTACTTTATAAGCAGCAGAGAAGCAGTAAATGGTACTGCCGGATTAAACTGGAAAGTGGCGAATGGTATCGCGCTGCAACTGGCTGCGAAGATTTAGAAGAAGCGCAGATGAAAGCGCACCGCATCTACTATGAAGCTATCGTTAAATCCGAAAACAACCTACCCCAAACGACACGCAGCTTCGCCAGCGTAGCCAAAAGCATCATCAATCAGCTTGAAGGCACGCGGGATACGAACGACTGGAAAAGCGTCTACTCCAGCTACATCCAAGTCATCAACAAATATCAGATTCCTTACTTCAAGCGCACCAGGCTCGACAATATCCGCAAGCACTACGATGGCTATGTCGAATACGTGTCAGAGCAGCTCGGAAGGAAGCCAGCCTCATCAACAATAAGCACGCACCACGCTGCTCTAAAACTCATACTCGACAGGGCTGTAGAAAATGGCTGGTTAAGCAGCGCTGCACTGCCTGTGCTGCGCAATACAGGCTCAAGCGCTAACAGACGTGCAACATTCGACTTACGCGAGTACAGAACCCTTATACGCAAGCTCAGACACTGGGTTACGAAGCCAACGCATCGAAAGAAAGATGCTGAAATCCGTGCAATGCTTTATGACTATGTGATGTTCCTCGCCTACAGCGGCGTCCGGCACGGACGAGAGGCTATGGACATCAAATGGCGCAATATCAGTATTGAAAAGAGTCACAGCGGCAACGAACTAGTTGTCGTCAGTGTTCTGAAGAAGAAGGGGAGAAAAGGCGAGCATGTCTGGCGCAAAGTTGTTGTTAGGCATAACCGGCTCAGCGACGCTAGGAAAGTATTGGAGCGGCTGAAGAACAGAAACCCGCAACTGCAGAACGCTACACTTGAGCAGGTTCTGGCGAAGAATATTGATGCGCCGATTTTTCAATTGAGCGATGGCACGCAACCGAAAAGACTCGATGGAACTTTTAAAAAATTTCTTACAGATTCCGGTTTAGGAATCGGCACTGAGGAAAGAATGCGCACGCTATACAGTCTCCGTCACTTCTACGCAACGCAGCAGCTTACGTCCAAGCACCCTATTTCTATTGCACTGCTAGCCAAGCAGATGGGCACAAGCGTCAAAATGATAGAGGACTATTACGGACATTTAGACACGGTTAAGCAAGGCGACGAGTTGAGCGGCTGGAACGAATTTTAATGCTGTAAGTGTGGGAGCGAATTGCAATGAGTGACGCGTGGCAAAAACTGATTAATGAAGTGCCCGCCGTATTCGAAAGCCTTACGAAGTCCGAGCCATTACAGAACCCCGTATCTGTTGAACACAGAGGCAAGAAAGGCATCTATATCTTTAAGGACGGCGACACAATAGTGCATGTGGGACGAACACGGAACCTACAGCAGCGAATACGCAGCCACCGGACTGCAAATCATAATTCTGCCTCTCTAGCATTCAAGTTAACCCGACGACAAACTGGTCGCTACGCAACATACAAGCCTGAAGGTTCTCGCAAAGACTTGCTGAACGACGCTGATTTTTATGGGAAGTTTGTTGAAAACATAGAAGCCATAAAGAAGATGGACGTCTTTTTTGTCGAAGTAGAGTCACATGAGATGCAGTACCGAGCCTGTAAATAAATCTGTGTAACTGCCCACCCCATTACAGGTGGCCGTCCAGGCGGTCACCGAATTCGATAATAAAGCGATTCAATGCCGGCTTCCAATCACGGATCGGCATGGTCCATTTCTTTGAGGCCTGTTGGATCGCCAGGAAGGCCACTTTCAGGGCCGAGTCATCACTTGGGAACAGCTTCCGGCGCTTGGTCGCTTTGCGGATCACGCTGTTCAGCGACTCAATGGCATTGGTGGTGTAGATCACTTTCCGGATCGCCGGCGGGTACTCGAAGATGGTGATCAGGTTATCCCAGTGGCTTTG